>JBJEWN010000083.1:0-4695 GCA_051885075.1 Bullifex sp. | reverse complement strand
AAGAGACTGTAGCAAGAATATATGCCGATATACTATCCAAGCGAAAAATACTCATGGAGGAGAACATACTCTTCCTGAAGAAGGCACACTTTATTGCAAAAGGTCCGATGGAATCGGCAACGGTCATCAGGGAGACTTTCAATAAAGCTCTCGGCGGACTTGTGTTCATCGACTGGCATGAAGAAAGTATGAATGAGGAAAAGAAGGACAGGGATGCTCTTATCCTTGATAACCTCTTCTCACTTATGGAGAAGTTCAGCGGAAAACTTGCCGTGATTCTTTCCATCGGGGACAATGCCGCGAAAGACATATCAGCCCGCTGTCCGGGACTGCTTTCATCAGTTCCCTTCACACTGCGCTTTCCTTCATACAGTGAAGAAGAACTGTGGATCATCTTCTCATACCTTCTGGCACGAAAGGGCCTGAAGGCAGGGGAAGGTGTAAAGGAAGCAATAATGGAAAGATTCGCAAGGATGAGGAATGATGCCGGCTTTGCCAACGGAGACAGCGTGAAGAAGCTCATTTCAGAAGGTGAAATGAGAATGGCCAGGAGGATTGTCTCCGCCTCATCTTCCGAAGAGGCAGACATCGCAACCTTCACATCTTCCGACTTCTCATTATCGGAAGATGAGTAATTAAAAAAATCAGGAAGGAGTTAAGCATGTTCATTCAGGCATCCATCTGTCTAAGTAAAAAATTCAGAAGATATGGCAGGGAGACCAGAAACAGGAAAATCATGGAAGCTGCTACTAAGGTAAGCAGTTCCCCTGATGAACTCTTTGTCTTTCCTTATCATATTGATGATGAAAAAATCCTCTTCGCATGCATGACAGACCGGAACCACAGTGAAAGCTATTACATCTTCCCGGTAGAACTCGGTCTTGATCCATCAAAGCTCAAAGGGGAAGAAGTAACACCCGGGAAATATCATGAACTGGCGATGGAAGCGGTAGAAGCAGGATATCTGCATACGGAAGAGTTCCCATCATACTGTTCTGACGCCTGGTACTCCGATTGCATGATTCCTGAAGAAAGGTATGGATATGATTCAGGTAATGATGCCCTGAAAAAGAAAATAGCAAAAACAGTGAAGGAAGGAGGAAAGAAATCAGCTCCGGTCTGTTACTATATCCTGGAAGGAAATGAAAAAAAACGGAAGACAATCCTTGAGGATCTTTTCCACGCACTGAGTGTTTCAGAATACAAAGCACTATGGATCAATGACTTCTGCAACAGATACGGTATACAGTGGAAGATGATCTCTGAAGTGTACAATAAAATTAAGAATGGTCCCGTAACCATATTCCTTGATGATTACCTGAACATTCAGTCCCACGATAATGATGTGATTGATTTTGCCAAACAGGCAGCTTCAAACACAGACGGAGTCACGGTATTTCTAGGCGACACATTTGAAGAGGGACTCACGGAAGCACTTGAAAGAAATGGTGTGACAGTGAAACTGCTACAGGATAACGTGTACACCAAACATGAAGTCATCAATGCTGTCAAGGATAAAAGACAGGAATATATCGATGATGACAGGTTCAACATGCCAGGAACCAAATGGCTCTTCAGGAAAATCAGGAACTGTCCACGGAAGTATTATTCACAGCACGAAAGGAACAGATTTCTTTACTGTATAATGAATCCTGAAATCGAGCCATACCGTGAACTCCGTGATTCCTTCATTAATGCATATTTCGAAAATGAAAAAGAGCCACCCATGGAAGTGTTTGCCCAAATGCCTCTTCCATCAGAGGTAAGGGACACGATTAAATCCGTGATATCCAGTCATTACCTGCTGGAAGATGAAAAGGTACGTGGTTCAAAGGCGGGTAAGAGACCTGTGTATACGAAGGATTACTGTGAAAACAGGAAAAACCTGCCGGAGATCGCAACGGATCTTCCATCGGTAAACATGATTCTTTGCGGACCTCAGGATGAAATCATGCACAGCACGGCAAAGATCTATGCCGATATTCTCCATGAATGCATGATCACGGCAGAAGAAAAGTTTACCAGGATTACCAAAGGACAGGTCATTTCATCCAATCCGGCTAAAACCATGGGGCTGCTCAGAAGAGCTTTCGACAGAAGCATGGGAGGTGTTTTATACATTGACTGGCAGCCGGATGAACAGTTATTCCCAATAAAGCACCTGATTGACCTTATGGAAGAATACAATCGTAAGGTTGTGGTCATTCTCGGACTTTCGGAACAGGGAATGGTTAAGTATCATACGCTTCTTGAAGGACAATTCCCCTACTCCATCCACTTCAGACCTTTAACCTCTGATGAATCATGGGACTATCTTTCATACCTTGCAAATGAGGATGGTTTCATCCTGGGAAAAGGCGTGAAGGAAAAGATCCAATCCATACTGAGCGATCCGGACTATGGAAACGTGAACAGCCTGAGAGCCATTCTGGAGCGAGCCAAGATGAACATGTCCATACGCATCGCACCTTCCCGCACAACCCTTTCAGACAGGTCACTTACCATACTCAGGCCGCAGGATTTTGATGATATTCCAGGTTTTGTTTCGTAATGTATGTCCTACAGGAAACCAGGCATATATAAGGCAACAGGAACTTCTTCAGTTTTGCTTGGTATGATTAAACGACCGGATATAGCAATCTTACTTTCCGTATTTCATTGAGTGAAGCAATGAGGTAAAAACATTACTTAAATTCAGAGAAAAAATCGTCAAATAACGGTTGGTTTATGATATATTATCAATAGAATCTCAGATATGGAGATAATTCCGTCTTATATTAGGCTTTATTTTGTGGAGGATACATGCTCACGCGTCTAGTAATCGGTAACTTCAAATCATTTGACGAGGTAACGGATCTGAATATGGTATCATCTTCGAAAATCCGGACCAAGGCTGATCACCGTGTTGCGGTCTCATCCAGTCTGAAACTGCTGAGGCATGCCGTGATATACGGTGCCAACGCTTCCGGTAAAAGCAATCTCATTGACTGCGTTTCCTTCTTTATAGAAGTTGTTTCCAAAGAACTTCCCGTCAGCGCTCCGAAACTGTATTGCAGGAACAGTGAAGAGAACAGAAATAAAGACAGCCTTTTCGAAATCCAGATGGAGCTCGATGGCAGATTCTATGCCTTTGGTTTCAAAGCATTTCTTTCGGAAAGAAGGATAAGTGGCGAATGGCTTTATGAACTTCACCCGAGCGGAAAAAGCACAGCAATCTATGAACGGGAATCAGGTAAGCCTCCTGTGCCTGGAAAGGGACTGAAGCTGAATGAAGAGGAAAAACAGAGATTCAGCACATATGCAGCGGATTTTGCCGACAACATGTCCGGGCTGTTTCTCAATGAGCTGAACAGAGGGAAAAAGTATCAGACAGATTCAGGTTTCAGTGTCTTTTCAAAAATATACAGATGGATAAGGGAGAAGATCGTAGTCATCACACCTGATTCTCGGTTCATCAACTTTCAGCAGTATTACAATGCTGAGTCACTCTCTGAAATAAACCGTCTCATAAGAACCTTTGATACAGGTGTATCTGATATACATATTGAGGAAACAGATACTAACGAGCTTGAAAAACTGGTACCTCCCCCTGTTCTCAGATCAATGATGGATACCCTCCTTTTAAGACAGAAAGAAAACCCGGATGTGCCTGCACATCTTTCCGGACGTTCCGATAATGCTTTTTTCAGTATCGAACTTAATCAGGAAGGGGATGTTAAAGTAAAGACCATAAGGATGAAGCATGGAAAATCCATCTGCGACTTTGACTTCAACGAGGAGTCTGACGGAACAAGACGGCTTTTTGATCTGATGGATATGCTGCTGAAGAAAGAGGATGATACTGTTTTCTTTGTCGATGAGCTTGAAAGGAGCCTGCATCCTAAACTGACGGAGCATTTCCTTGAACTTTTCAGTGAGCATCATGCACATCATAAAGTACAGCTTATCTTTACGACACATGAAGCCTCAATCATGGACCAGAAACTGTTCAGGCGTGATGAGTTCTGGTTCATTGAAAGAGACAGGGATAACAACAGCAAACTGTATTCCCTTGATATGTTTAAAGAGCGGTATGACAAGAAACTGAGTAAGGCATATCTTGAAGGCAGATACGGGGCTATCCCTGTATTTAAAAGACTTGATTCTTCAGGGAGCATGTGATGGCTGCAATACGTTCATATGCCGACTGGAACAAAAGGTCTTCGGATTTAAAAACACAGATTGAACCATATCGCAGGTACGTATTCATCTGCGAAGGGGAAAACACGGAAAGGCGGTATTTCTCCCATCTGATCGAAATCAGAAAGGAACTGGGCATACATCCTCTGATTGATCTGAAACTTCTTGAAAAGCCTGAAGGAGAAGAATCCTTCTCCAACCCTAAAAAGCTAATTGAACTTGCAGACCGCCTGAAGCGAAAGATGGGTGACGGATATGACAAATCTCATGACAGGATGGTAATCGTATTTGATGCGGACATTTATAAACGGAAGCCAAAAGAATATGAAGAAATCCTGAAGCATCAGGGAGAGTATATTTTTGCCGTTACCAATCCCAGTTTTGAACTATACCTGCTGCTTCATTATGAAAACTCTTTCCGGACAATCATTGAGCCTAATGCAGATGCCATATTGAAAAATAAAACCGCATATTTGAAAATCAGTGACTTAGGATGCCCTGAAGACCAGATCCTCC
>JBJEWN010000082.1:0-4700 GCA_051885075.1 Bullifex sp. | reverse complement strand
CGGTACGCCATTGTACCCAAAAAAAACGGTGATAACAGTCATCTGCTATCACCATTGATGGTCAATTAGATACAATTTTCAGCACGTCTTTGTCAACAAGGAATCAGTAAAAAAATATGATATTTTTCTGATCCATCCTGTATCTGGTTGAAATACAAACAATTAATTCAATGAAAAAGAGAATGATATCTGATTTATGAACTAAATCCTTATCGACAGAACCTTCCGGGTAACGGGATCGGAAAAGGTAATTCCAATCGCCTCAAGCCCGAAACGGCTGCTTTCATATCCTCCGTAAAGCACATCACCTTCCAGGGGATAGCCGGCCCATGCCATATGGCATCTGACCTGATGGCGGAATCCCTGCGTTATGGTGCATATGAATGTGCTGATGCTTTCCCTCATGACGTCAGTAGTGTAAATCCGCATGTCCTTTCCGACCGGAAGCGGGCGCACGGAAGCTCCTTTTCGGCCATATGACCTGAAACCTGAAACTATTTTAAATCCATCATCCGCTGATGAGAACGGTGCGGGAGGAAAGCCCGGGAGGCTCTCTTTCATTCCTGCACTTACCGCCCTGTACTCCTTCGTGATCATGTCATGTTTCTGCTGCCAGGAAAGGTAGTCGAAAGACTTCTGATCCCGTGCGAAAATAACAAGGCCTGATGTCGGGGTATCAAGGCGGTGGAGAAGTCCCCCTTCCCAGCTCTGATATCCTGAAACCTTCATTACCTCAGGATAAACCTCTGCTACACGCCTTAACAGACTATCACCGCACCCATTTTTCAAGGGTGCGGTGGGAAGCCCGGAGGGCTTATGAACAACCACAACAGAGCGGTTTGAAAAAACTTCAGTTATCACGGGATGAGGCTGAGAAGAGCCTGAGGAGGTAAAGGAAGATGTTGAGGAAGTCAAGGTAGAGGTTGAGTGCTCCGATGACACCGAGCTTGACGTATTCATCCTCCGTCATCTCAGCACCGTACTCCCTGTTCATATCCATAACCCTTTTGGTGTCATATACGGTAAGCCCGAGGAATACGATGACACCGATGACGGTTATGAGGAAATCGACGCTTCTGAAGCCGAAGAAAAGATTGATCAAACCCGCGATGATGATTCCAAAGAGCCCCATCATCAGGTATGTGCCCCATGAAGCCACGTTACGTTTCGTAACCGAGGCATAGACCGTCAGGCACCCGAAAGTAAGGCACGTAGTGAGAAAGGCCTTTGAAATCGCCGCGCCGGTGTAAACGAGAAAAACGGATGAAAGCGTTACTCCTGTCAGTATCGAATAGGCAAAGAAGCACAGCTGGGCGCTTCCGGTACTCATTCTCTCAATTCTTGCGGAAAGGTAGAACACAAGTGCAATCTCCGCAACGCAGCAGATGATCGTGACAATGGGATTCGTGTAAATGAATGTGATGGCCGCTCTGCTTGCAGAGATCAGGTAGCTGAAGACTGCGGTAAGCAGAAGTCCCACGAACATATAACCGTAAACATGTTTAAGAAGGCCGTTGGCCCTTTCCTGCGTGTTCTGCCGGACACTGAGTTTTGTTTCTGCCATAATTACTCCTTACGGTAAAAGATATGCATATCCGCCCCATCGTCAACTATTGTTGGACAGACGGCGTCATTAAGTATATCATACAATCATGAAAAAGTATCCTCTCCTGTTATTCCTTATCATCTCAGTCCTTCTCTCATCGTGTCAGACAGGAAGAAAGGATTCAGGATACACTCCTGATGAGATACTGCTCATCACAACAGGACTCAGAAGCAGCATCCAGCAGGCAATACTTGACACAGAGTCGGAGCTCTTTGAGAAGCAGATGCTTCTCAGTGATGTTCCGGAGTACAGTGAATACACGTCAGCCCTTCCCGGTTTCAGAATTCTTATGGATGACTATCTTGAAGAAATCAGCAGATCCGTGCGCGGTGCCCTGGTCTCGGTGTCGGACAGACTCATCACCTACATATCCGGTTACACATTCACGGATGTGAAAACCGTCCTTGAAAGCGGATATTCATCCGTCAGCCAGGGACTGAGGGATGAACTCGGCGGGGAAGTAACGATGATTTTCGAAGAGGCACTGCAGGACAGCTCAGAGTCAATCGGGGAAGCATTCGGCACGATGAAAGCGGAAGCTGAGATATGGAGGAAGAATCTGGCCAATCTTGCACTTGTGGGACAGGAAATGAGTCCTGAACCGATAAAGCCGGTTGATGAACACGGCCTTGCAGTGCTGGCAATGGAATCATACTTCAACGGACTTGCGGAAAATGAAGTCCGGATAAGGGCAAAGGGTGAGGGAAATGGAAAGTGATCTATTCTCTGCCAGTGAACAGACGGCATCACAGCCTCTTGCATACCGCATGAGGCCAAGGACACTCGATGAATATATCGGGCAGGAACACATAATCGGTAAGGGAAGGCTGCTCCGTCGTGCCATTCAGGCAGATCTTCTCAGTTCCGTCATATTCTACGGTCCTCCGGGAACAGGAAAGACCACACTTGCAAGGGTGATCGCGAACACTACAAAGAGCCATTTCTCAACACTCAACGCCGTACTCTCAGGAGTAAAGGAACTGAGGATCGAGATTGATTCAGCCAGGGACCGTCTCGCCCACTTCGGTCAGCGGACGATTCTCTTCGTCGATGAGGTTCACAGATGGAACAAAAGTCAGCAGGATGCACTTCTTCCCTGGGTTGAAAACGGAACGTTCATACTCATCGGAGCCACTACCGAAAATCCGTATTTCGAGGTAAATGCCGCTCTTGTCTCGAGAAGCCGTGTGTTTCAGCTGACAAAACTCTCCCCTCAGGACCTGAAAAAGGTTGCATATCAGGCTCTTACCGATAAGGAAAGAGGATATGGCAGATACCGGATTGAGTTTGAGGACGGAGCACTTGACCACCTTATAAACATAGCGGAAGGCGATGCAAGAAGCCTTCTCAATGCCCTTCAGCTGGCTGTTGAGACCACACCTGAAGTCTTTCCGCCCAAGGACGGGGACGTGATAAAAATATCCCTTGAGAGCGCCGAGGAATCGATTCAGAAAAAGGTGGTTCTCTATGACAAGGAGGGAGACTACCACTTCGATGTCATTTCAGCATTCATAAAGTCCCTGCGCGGCAGTGATCCCGACGCGGCCCTGTACTGGCTGGCCCGCATGGTCGCAGCCGGGGAAGATCCCAGGTTCATCTTCCGGCGCATGCTCATTTCCGCTTCGGAGGATGTGGGCCTTGCCGATCCCAATGCGATAAACGTGGTGGCATCGTGTGCTGCGGCCTTTGACCGCATAGGTCTTCCGGAGGGGCGCTTCCACCTCGCCGAAGCGGCTCTGTATCTTGCAACATGCAAAAAGAGCAATTCCACGCTGGCATTCTTCGATGCCCTGTCCGATGTCGAGAAGGAAAAGCAGCAGGAAGTACCTAACCACCTCAAGGATGCCTCCCGTGATTCAAAGAGTTTCGGACACGGCGAGGGATACCTCTATCCCCATGCATATAAGGACCACTGGGTGGTACAGCAGTACCTGCCTGACGCACTTCAGGGAAAGGTTTATTACAGGCCCTCCGACGTGGGCTATGAGCACAGCATAAAGGAAGAGGTTGAAAGAAAGAGGGAAGCCCAGCTTGAAGGCATGAGCAGTGACACTTTCACTGAGAACCTGACCTTCTCCCCTGCTTCAAAGCAGGAGGAGAAATGGCTTCTGAGGACTTCCTCCATGGGATCCCGGCTTCTTCTGGAGATAAGGGATGCACTTTTCGATGGTCTTCCGATAAAAAGGAGTGACAACATCCTTGTACTCAACGCGTCCCACGGTCTTATTCTCTGGAACGCGGTGAGGCACAACCCTGAAGGATTTTCCGCATGCCAGGTGAAGACTCAGGAGGAAGCCGCATACATCAATCACTACAGGGAAGGCCTCGAACTTTTAAGACAGCCTGAAGTCTTCGTGGGAACAGCAAAGGAGTATCTCGACACCCAGGGTGATGACATCCGCTTCGAGCATATCTTCGCTAAGAACATCTTCTCCCGGCTAAGGGAGGAGAGTGCGATGATTCAATCTCTTAAACGCAGGATAAAGCCTGACGGCATCGTAAGCCTTTCTGAAAGCGTTGCCTCAGAAGGTTCAAGGCTCAGTGATTTTACAGGTGACAGAAAGATCAGGGAGCTCCTTAAGGCCGCGGAAACCGACATATTCGGACGGGACAACCCTCTTACGGACTGGAATGCGGAAGACCTTGAAAAAATGCTTTCACCCTATTTCTCAAAAACAGAAATCAGGAAACTGACACAGTATGAGGACAAACTGCTTGATGAGGCTACACTCTCCCTCTGGCTGGACAGACGCTACCTTCCCGCACTGGAAAAGCAGGGAAAATACAGCGAACGACTGAAGCCTCAGCTTCTCAGCGAGCTTAAGAATGCAAAAGTAAAGTGGAAGCACACGGTTCTGATAGTGCGTCTGACCAACGGAAGCGTGCTGAGAAGCGAACGGAATGAGACAAGCCCCGAATGGACTCAAGTCCATGATAAAACCAGATAAACATAAAATGCGGAATCCCTGATAACCGGAGATTCCGCATCCTTCACAATTTCCCATTGTAAAAAAAATGAACCATTTCTGGTCCATCATTGAAGCGAAAGACGGGACTTGAACCCGCGACATCCACCTTGGCAAGGTGGAGCTCT
>JBJEWN010000081.1:0-4722 GCA_051885075.1 Bullifex sp. | reverse complement strand
CATATGAGAGCTGGAAGCAATCTGCAGTAAAGCCGGAAGCTGCTACCCTTTAGGGGGGCGGTAGTTCACTTCACTTATGTGATTTCTTCCGCAAATGATTCTGATCATACGGGGCAGAATATCAAAAGCAGGACCTTTGATACAAAGTGTATGCCGAAGTGGGCAAGCATGGAATACTGTATACCGTATTTTATGTAGTAGTACCCGAAGAGCAGTCCGAAGGCACCGTTTAACAGGAAACACCTGAAAAGAATCAGGGCATCAAGACGGCCGAAGAGTGAAATTGTTGTCTGGATGTGTCCTGCTGCAAAGACAAGGGCAGCAATGATGTCAGACAGTCCAAGCACCCAGTCACTTACCTTTCTTTTCCTCTGGATCAGACTTATCACGAAGGCAATTGCGGTCATGAAGAAGAGTCTTAAAAGCACTTCCTCACATATTCCTCCATAAATCAGTGAGGCGAAAAAGTAAGGAACCGTAATACCCTTCTCATACTCAGCGGCAACTTCCGGAATGAAGTGTCCGAAGACGGGAGCATCAAGGAAGAAGATAACTCCGGCAAGGACGATCTGAGGCATCACTTTCTTCAGTACTTTCCCGTCAAATGTCAGAGGCCTCATAAGGCCAAGGCGGGATGACATCAGATAGCCAGAAAACGAGGCAACGAGGACATAGAGTGCACTCTGTGCCATGGTGAGCAGACAGAATTTCTGATAACTCCCGACCTGAGCAAGTATCAGTTCACGCATTTCCTCAGTATAGTACGTGAACGTGTACATCCCGATAAGACAGCCGCCGATGGCTCCGATTACAGTCAGGATAAGCGCAAAAACAAGTGCCTTCTTCATTTTGTTTCCTCCATGACCGGATATGAGAGAATGCATAGCTGACGCGCTTTCCTGCCTTCCCTCTTTTCCCTGTTCAGGGATGCTTCGATGAGAGCTCCGATCTTCCGGAGAAGTTCACCGTATTCCTCATCATCAAGCATCAGGGGTGCACAGGAAAATGCCAGCATGTCCCTCACGGGATCGGGATCATCCCCTTCAAAATATTTTCTGAAAGAATCCTGAACGCATAGCATGGCAGATGAGAAAGCCTCATAGCCACCGTCAGGTGACTCTGACAGTTTCAGTGTTCTTTCAACTCCCCCGCGCTTTCTTTCTTCCTTAACGACATCCAGGGCACCCGCTTCAATAAGCTCCCTGACATAACGGTACACGGTTGGCCGGGGAATATCAGAAAGCGACGCGCAGAGCTCAGCAGTCGTCATCTCCCCTGCTGAATACACTGCTGAAATAATTCTCTGGCTCACACTCTTCATGCTGAGCCTGATTCGGTTCTTAGTCATGAAGTCATATTATTATCATTTTTGATAATAATCAAGAAAACGAACATCAGTGAAAGACAAAAAGTAAGAGGCCGCCTGTCCTGACCGCCTCTCATCATCCGGCATTGCCGGTTCTTTCGTTCAGTGCTGGAAGAGTTCCTTCCGCATATGCCTAAACACTTTATCTGATTTATTTTTCGCACGGCTTTTTCAGTCTGTCAAGTTTTTTCTGCCGTTCTGTCAGGAAAAACGCTGATGCTGCCGCAGTTACGGGGGTAACCAGTATCAGACCCGTGCATCCGACAGCAGTCTGAACCAGCTCGGCGGCAATGGCCTTCGATGTAAGGATGTTTCCTGCAGGAGTGGCCTGAGCCATGTATACCATCATGACGGAAAGATAGTTTCCCATATATGCAAGCAGCAGGGTTGTGGTCTGGGTACCGACGCCGGCCCTTCCTACAGCCATTCCCGATCTGAAAAGATCTGCCGCCCCTGCAGAGTGATCATGATCATGGACTTCATTCATCGCGGCAGCAACGTCAATGGACAGATCCATCACGGCTCCCCCTGAAGACAGTGTCATCACACCGACGAACAGTCCCGTGAGGTTCAGTCCAGGAAAGCCCGCAAAGAGCAAAGACTCACTCATCGGGAGTACCGCACCGTCCAGATGAAACCATTCTGTCACTGCATAACCGAAGAGACAGATGACCAGATCCGAGATAATGCTTCCGGTAATCGCACCTGCACTCCTTTTTCCGACACCGCTGACAAGCAGAATCGTTGAGCAGTTCAGGAAAAGCAGTACCAGAATGGAGAGCATCAGCGGGTCAAGGCCGTGAAGACACCCCGGTACCAGCACCTTCCATATCAGCAGGAAAGCAAGCAGAAAGGAAAAGACCGTCCTGATTCCCATTACTCCTGCAAAGAGCCACATCAGGATAACGAAAACTGCCGCAAGGATCAGTTCTTTTGCAAGGCGGTAATGGTCTATCAGAATTGCGGAAAGTGCATGACCTTCATCATCCCGTTCAATGAGAAGCCAGGCTTTATCACCGGAAGCGAACACCTTGTCATCAGCAAGGGAGCCCGAGAGCATGTTGATGCCCTTAAGCGTCTCACCTTTATGGGGACCCGAAAGCACTGACACCATGCACACCTGTTCCCCCTGGCTGAAAAGTCCGGTTGTGTAAATCGAGGAATCATCCGTTGAGATGACCCTTGCAGGTGAGCCCACTGCATTATGGTATATCTGCCTTGAAAAACCCGTCGGAATGATCAACAGAATACCAAGAATAAGTGAAAGTGAGGCCAGCAGAATGGCCTCACTCCTTCTGGGAAGTCTCATATCACTGAAGGTCCAGAAGACTGAAGAGCTTCTTTGCGACTTCCGTATTGTCGTAGCTGCCGCTGAAGAGACCGGCACCTGCACCGTATGCATATACGGGAACGGGAAGACCTGTATGTGCATAGCTTGTCCAGCCGATACCTGCCTTGTTGTTCAGTATGTGTGTCAGTGTCACTGAAAGCGGGCTGTAACCGCCGTACAGCAGTGATTCCTCATATCCTTTGGTGTTTCCGGCAAGAGTATCGTCATAAGCCTTTCTGAGCTTTGAAGTCTCATAATCGTTTAAGGCAAGCGCGCCTTCCCCTCCAAGGCCGAAGTATTCCTTTGCCAGGGACAGGAATTTCTCCCAGGTGAAGGTTCCTGCTTTCATGGCATCACTTATGATACTGTCAAACTCGACATAGGAGCACTTCTGAGCAGAAAGAACCTCGAATGCGGTGTTGTAACCTGTTCCCGCATAACCGATCGTCATACCGCCTGTCTCATGGTCACCTGTTACCAGAATAAGTGTTTCACCGGGATGCTGAAAGGCAAAGTCAAGGGCAACCTGCACGGCCTCATCAAGTGCTATCGTATCGGAAATGTTTGCAACCGCATCATTGGCATGACCTGCCCAGTCGATCTTACCGCCCTCAACCATCATGAAGAATCCGTTATCGTTTGAAAGAACATCTATACCCTTTCTGACGAAGTCTGCAAGCGTCAGATCCCCGTCTTCCATGTCGATCGCATACTTCATGGCTCCGCTGTCCTGAAGAACAGGACTGTATGCATATACCTTACCGCTCTTTTCATTGAGGGAAAGGATAGTGTCACGGTCGTTCGTGACTGTATAACCCTTCTTCTCAAGGATGGAGTAGATGGAATCATCACCGGTTCCGGCCTTATTCACACTTCCGCCCGCAAAGTAGTCAAAACCTGAATCAGCCATCTGAAGTCCGATGTCGTAGTAGCTGTTTCTCGATGCCACGTGTGCATAGTATGCCGCAGGTGTCGCATGGTTGATCGTTACTGTTGAGATGATGCCGATCTTCCAGTCCTTCTGGCTCTTAAGCTTTTCGGCAACGGTCTCACCTTTTGTGACCTTATCAACACCGACACCTATAACACCCGAATGTGTTTTGAAACCGGAGGAAAGTGATGTGGCTGTTGATGCGGAATCAGGGCAGAAGGAAGTTGAATCCTGAGTATACTGGATACCGACAGTCGGGAACTGCGTGAATGTAAGTTTGCCCAGCTCTATCTGTCCGGGGACATTTTTTCCCAGGTAAACCTGAGCGGCATTCACCTGAGGTGCGCTCATACCGTCACCGATGAACATGAACACGTACTTCGGGGAACCGGAAGATGTGTTCCTTACTTCCATGATGTTCTCTTCCGCACCCTGTGCAAAAAGTGCTGAGGCGATAAGAAGTACCGCCAGACATGTGAGAAATAATCTCTTCATTTGTTTTCTCCTTGTTAATGGATGAACCAAGCATAGGAAACGAAGTGGAAATCAGGAAAAAGGTGCGGTGAAAAAAAAGTGAAAAATACAAATCTGTAGGATATTAATTATTTTTATGTATAGCTATGCTTTACAACCTTAACAGCATGAGTTTTTCCTCTGCAAATGTGATGTTCTGTTGAATTTTTCGGTTTTTTTGATACAGAAAATTCACGCTTTGAAAAAGGGATGATGAAGTGGACTATCTCGTCATCTTTTTGAATTATTCGTACTTCACGGCAACAAAAAAACATTTTTACATTATTTTTCAATTAAGTGGTATTATTTTTCCAGTAACAAATAGGAGGGTTCTTTTATGGACAGACTTAAGGATAAAGTAGTAATCGTAACCGGTTCCACCAGCGGAATCGGTATCGGAATCGCAAAACTGTGCGCCAAGGAAGCTGCACACGTCATCGTAACAGGAAGAAACGTCGAGCGCGGTCAGAAGGTTGTTGATGACATAAAGGCAGATGGCGGCGATGCATGGTTCCATGCATTTGACCTCACAAGCAGGGACGCAATGCATGCACTCATTGCCGATACGGCTGAAAAGTACGG
>JBJEWN010000080.1:0-22268 GCA_051885075.1 Bullifex sp. | reverse complement strand
TCAGCGGGAGAAAAATCTGACATATATGTTCATAAGCCATGATCTGTCAGTCGTGAAATACATAAGTGACAGAATAGCCGTAATGTATCTTGGCAGAGTCGTGGAACTGGCAGATAAGGATGAACTGTATCTTCATGCACAGCATCCATATACCCAGGCTCTGCTTTCCGCTGTTCCTGTTGCTGAGGTTGGAAGAAAAAGGAGTTCCGCCGTTCTGGAAGGAGATGTTCCTTCTCCGATAAATCCGCCTTCAGGCTGTTATTTCAATACCAGGTGTCCATATGCTGATGACAGATGCAGGTCGGAAAAACCGGAACTGCGGGATGTTGGCTGCGGACATCTCTGCGCCTGTCACAAAGTCTGAGGATAGTATGGAAATAAACAGAGAACTTGAGGAATCGGTAAACTGCTGGATAGCGGAACATGCTGATGAATATCTTGATGTGCTTTCTGCCCTTATCAGGATAAAAAGCGTGTCTTTGAAAGGGGAGCAGGGGTTTCCTTATGGGAAGGGCTGTCACGACGTTCTTGCTGAAGCTGAGAAGATTGCCCGTGGGTATGGATTTGAATGTATAAATCATGGCGATAGATATCTTCTTATCAGATATGGAAACAATTCAGATAAAAAAATCGGTGTTTTCAATCACCTGGATGTCGTGCCTGAAGGAAAGGGGTGGGAAAATCCCCCTTATGAGATGACTGTCCGTGATGGTTTTGTGATAGGACGCGGAACTGCGGATAACAAAGGTGCTGCAGTTTCATCCCTTTTTGCACTCAGATATCTTAAAGATCATTCTGTGGATCTGAAACATCCTGTTGAACTGTTTTTCGGTACAGCGGAGGAAACAGGGATGGAAGATATTGAGTATTACCTCAGGGACAATGAGGCACCGTACTTTTCCCTTGTACCTGATAGTGATTTCCCTGTATGTCACGGCGAAAAGGGGAACATGAGGTTTACCCTGTCAGTCAGTATGCCTGAAACTGTTCTTGATATGAGTGCCGGAGAGGTTATCAATGCCGTACCGTCATATGCTGAGGCGGTTCTGAACGGTACGTTCAGTATCAGTCATGTGAATGTGATATGTGAAAATGCTGGTGGAAAAACATATGTTAAGGCGTCGGGAAAGGCAGGACATGCCGCGTTTCCTGAACAGTCTGACAATGCTGTCAGGACCCTGTTCTCAGCGCTGGCTGAAATCGATACAGGGAACAATGAACTGAATGACACATTCCGACTGTTCAGTGAATTCGTCTCGACTGGATACGGAGACGGGCTTGGAATAAAAATATCGGATGAACCATCAGGGCCGCTCACTGCCATGGGAACTGTACTGAGGATGAATGACAGGACGATGACTCTTTCCTTTGATGCAAGGACACCCGTTTCCGTCAGCACTGAAACGATTGATAAAAAACTCAGGGCATTGGCGGAGGAAAAAGGCATTACCTATACACTGGAAAGCTGTTCGGTTCCCTGTTATACGCCTTTGGACAGTGAAATAGTGAGACTGCTCTGCCGGGTGGCTGAACATATCCATGGACCGGGCCTTGAGCCTTATACCATGGGCGGAGGCACCTACTGCAGAAAGCTGCCGTTTGCCCTGGGCTTCGGCCCTGGACTCAGAAATGCCCCCAATCTGTTCAGTGAGGGAAAGGGACATGGTCATCAAAGTGATGAATGCATACTTCTTTCCCTGCTGCTGGATGACATAAAAGCTGCGATTCTGGCCCTGACCGGCCTTGATCGGATAATCTGAAAGGAGTACATATGACAAACAAAGAACGTGTGATAAATGCTATTGAAGGAAGGCCGGTTGATCATGTCCCGATGACCTTCTCAATTCATTTTCCGAAAGCTGAGGCCTTTGGAGATGCCGCTGTTGCTTCCCATCTTGAGTTTTATGAGGAAACAGGTGTCGACATCATGAAGATCATGAATGAAAATCTTGTCCCTCAGTTTGAAAAGTATCATGGTATATCTTCCTGGGGAGAAATGCCGGCTCATGGGGCAAAAGACCGCTTTATATGTGATCAGCTTGAGCTTATCAGGAAAATCATGGACAAGGCTCCGGACGGTACCTTTTTCTTAGGAACCCTTCATGGTACCCTTGCTTCAATGATTCATCCTTTCGAGCCACAGATCGGATATGAAAATGTGAGATCAGAGCATCTCAAATGCTTCAGGGAGAACAGAAAGGCCTATGAGGATGGTGCAAAGAGAATTACCGAAACGATGATAATCCTGATAGAGGAAATGGCCAAACTCGGTGTTGATGGCATTTATTATGCATCACTTGGCGCAGAGAAAAGATATTTCACGGATGAAGAGTTTGAGGATGCCATAGCTGTATATGACAGGAAGATGCTTGAGGCCATCAGGGAAAACGGTATGTACAGCTTCCTCCATATGTGCAAGGATGGTCTTCAGATGAACAGATATGCCGGGTATGCTCCCTATGCGGATGTTGTCAACTGGGGTATCTATGAGGATACAGGTCTTGACCTTGAGGCCGGAAGGAAGATGTTCCCGGGAAAGACAATAATGGGAGGACTGGCAAACAGAAAAGGGGTTATCGTGGATGGCAACAGGAATGAACTCCTGAATAGCGTCAGGAACATAGTAAGTCAGTTCGGAAAGGATAGGTTCATATTCGGGGCTGACTGCACGCTGCCGACTGAAATTCCATATGAAAGGCTCAGATGGATAAAGCAAGCCCTTTCTGAAATCTGATTTACATTGATCCGAGAGATTGGAGTGAAAGCGAGATGTATGACTTCAGGTCGGAAATATCTGTTCTGAGTATCCGGAGGCTTTCCTCCAGATCTCCTTTTTCCAGGGCGTCAATCAGCATCTCATGGTATGGCATGTTACCTTTGTTGGCACCTTCTTCCCAGAAGTCCTCATAGTAGCCATATACACCTCTGAAACATGTTTTCATCAGTGACATCAGTGTCTGCGTGAAATATCTGTTGTTGCTGAAGGATGTGAGTGTGATATGAAATCTGACATTCAGTTCCCAGTGAACGTAAACATCCTTAACGTCAACGATTTTTTCCCTCTCCTGCTGCAATACCTTGAGTGTGTTGATTTTATTCTCGTTGATGGATGGAAAGGAATATTCCAGTGCCTTGGTTTCGATCAGTAATCTCAGTGTAAGGGCATCTGACAAGTCCTTCATGCTCAGCGGCACGATCCTGTATCCTATTCTGGGCAGGCTTTCCAGTATGCCATCACTGCATAGCTGTATCAGGGCCTCCCTTACGGGAGACTTGCTGAGCTGGTATTTCTCGATCAGCATTTTTTCCGTTATAATCGACTGATGGCTGTATTTTCTTCTTACGATATCTGCAAAGACGGATTGGTAGACCAATGTCTTCTTTTCGTTATTATCCGGCATATTTCCTCATGAATGATTTTAAATCAGAGTTTACTGTGTTTGCAAGGCAGAAACGGATGTTTTGGAGGCATAGGAAAGTGCTTAGACCGATTCTTCAGTATCCTTGTCAATTCCACTTAACGGAGATTACCTGTTTAGAAAGTTTCTGTTTGAATTTCTGGCGGGATCATCATCCCCATTCCTCGATTTCTATCGATACTCCGTTGATGATTATTCCGCCGTACTTCTCGATACAGTCCGCGATGTAGTTCTGCAGTTCGCTCATCGACTGTCCGATGTAATGCCTGAGCGGCACCTGAAGCGTGATGGAAAGGGAGTATGTATTGCCTTTGTCAGGTATGAGCCGCACCTTCTTGACCTTGATCACCTTGTCGTAGTCGTCTATGCAGTGCTTTACCATCTGATTGAGCGTCACGTCATTAAGGGCATCCTTGTCAGGACGGGAAAACTCCGGCCTGACAATTGTCTTCTCAAAACCCTGCTCCTTACGGAAGGGGGCCTTTTTGCCGAAAAACACCTTTATGGAATCATAGACTATCTGGGGATATGATCTCGTGATTTCTATGGAAGGAACCGGAATGACATGCTTTCCTTCCGTGAAACGGATCCTCATTGCGGTCTCGATTTCTTCCTGGGTTGCGATTTCCTCAATGTGGAACACACGGGTAACAGGCGGAAGTTCAAGTCGGGCGATTATCTTGTTTATCATCTTCTCGCTGGTTCCGATTATCAGGATTTTCTTGTACTTTTCCCTGAGAAGTGCAGCCTGAACATCTTCCCTGTGCTCATCGTCATCAAAAACGGCTGTACGTACTGCGGTTATGAAGTTCGGATCGCGCTTTGCGGAGCGGCCGGCAAGAATTCTGTCCCCCTTGATGAGGAGGCCGTCATCAATGATGAGGTCTATGTGATATTTCTGGGCCAGAAGCTTGCTGTGATGACTCTTGCCGGTACCTGAACGGCCGACGAGGGCAAACACCTTCACCCCTCTGAGCTTGGAAAATGCGAACTTAAAGACCCTGTTCATGAAAAAAGAATATCCCGTATGGCGGATCAAAGTCAAACTTTTTTGCATTAAAACGTCATGAGGCGATCGGAATCAGTACTTTTTATATATTTCACATATTGAATTTTTTAAATGATACATGATGAATCTGTAGTTCACTCATGCGGGAATTAATGATAATATATTAGCTTGGTAACCATTACGATAAGGAGAATATCATGGGTCGGATTTCCACATTCAGAAGAGGTGGCGTTCATCCTGCTGATAAAAAGTCTCTGTCAAAGGAATCGAGGATTGAAATCCTCCCCGTACCTTCCGAACTGATTGTTTCGATGTCGCAGCATCTCGGTGCACCGGCATCCTGCCTGAAGAAAAAGGGCGACACGGTGGAAAAGGGTGAAAAGGTCGGTCAGGCAGCTTCTTTTATCTCAGCAGACGTCCACAGTCCGGTTTCCGGTGTCGTCACTGATGTAAGAAAGGTACGTCTTGCCAGCGGTGCCGTTGCTGATGCGCTTGTCATCAAAAGCGATGAAGTGCAGCCGGAGATGTATCAGAAAAGATATAACTGGCAGGAGAGCACTCCAGCCGAGCTGCTTCAGACCGTGAAGGAGATGGGTATTGTCGGTATGGGAGGTGCAACCTTCCCGACGTCGGTCAAACTTGCAGTTCCCACGGGAAAGAAAGTCGAAGCGCTGGTCATCAACGGTGTTGAATGCGAGCCTTACCTCACTGCGGATTACCGTCTGATGATGGAGATGGCCGATGATGTGCTTGAGGGCATCATGGTCCTGAAGAAGATCCTCTCTCCTGAAAAAGTAATCATCGGTGTTGAAGCCAATAAGCCTGATGCGGTGAAGCATCTTGAAGAAGTCATTGCATCAAAAGGTTACCCGATTGAGGTCATGACGCTTAAGATGAAGTATCCTCAGGGTGATGAGAAGCAGTTGCTGAAGGCCACAATCGGACGTGAGATTCCATCCGGAAAACTCCCGATCGATGTGGGTGCGGTCGTGTGCAACATCGGAACCGCCCATGCCGTATTCGAGGCCGCTGCATTCCATAAACCACTCATTGAGAGGATAATCACGGTAAGCGGTGAGGGAATGACAACCCCGAAAAACATCCTTGCGCCCATCGGTACCAGGGCTTCGGACCTCATTGCCGCATGCGGCGGATACAATACTGAGGAAATAGGGGAACTTGTTTCCGGCGGACCCATGATGGGATTTGCCTTTGCCGATGAGGACACTCCGATGACAAAGGGATCTTCCGGACTGCTCGCACTCCTGCCTCGCAAAGTGGATACCGGGGTGTGCGTGTCCTGCGGAAAATGCGTTCAGCACTGTCCCATGGGCCTGATGCCGAATAAGATGTTCCGTAACATAAAGTACGGTAACTATCAGGCTGCCATGGATTTAGGACTCATGGACTGCAAGGAGTGCGGTTGCTGTGCATATATCTGTCCTGCATGCCTTCCGCTTGTTCAGGGTTTCAAACTCGGTAAGAAAATGGGGAGAAAAAAATGAAAACCGTTTCAGTAAGTCCTCACATACATTCCGGCAATTCGATAAGAAAGAGCATGCTGCTCGTTACGGCTGCCCTGCTTCCCTCAGCGGCCTGGGGCGTATGGTCCTTCGGCCTGAGCGCGCTTGTCGTGCTTCTTGTATCCATTGCCGCATCACTGCTGACGGAGTTCCTGCTCGGGCTCGTCAGTAAGGAAAAGACACTTTCGGACGGATCCGCGCTGGTCACAGGTCTTCTGATCGGCATGAACATGCCTCCGACGGTACCTCTCTATGTACCTGTCCTTGCATCCGTATTCGCGATTCTTGTCGTGAAGTGGACATTCGGAGGTCTTGGATGCAACTGGATGAACCCTGCCCTTGCGGGACGCGTGTTCGTCTTCTTCAGTTTTACCACGCTGATGAGCACTTTCGTTCTTCCCGGTTCGCTTCAGAATGATTACATCCTCCCCGGACGTCCTGCCGAAGCGGTCGTGCAGAGCGTCGACGAGGTTTCAGCTGCCACGCTTACCACTGCAGAGTCCAACGGACAGGGCGGCATGATAATCGTAGCCAATAAATACGTGCAGGTGGATTTCCCTTCCGGCTATGGTCAGGATGACATTTCAGCATGGGCTGATGCCGTCATAGCCAAGTATCCTGAAGTTTTCCCGGGTGTAACGTATTTCTTCAATGCTTCCGGAGTGCTTGAATTCGAGTTCCCCTCAAAGATCAATGATCTCTACCATACGGGAATCATCTCGATCGTCCGCACCGAGATCGGCAATTACCTTGCGCAGGCTCCTGCCGCCGATGCTGTTTCCGCTGCAACCAAGAAGAGCGGTGTAAGCTACCGCGCGGGCGGTTTTGAAGGTTCAACCTCAATTGCAAACCGTTACATCACAGTGGATTATCCCACTGATGTCTTCAGCGCGTCCGACATGGCATCCTGGGCTGACGGCGTCATTGCTTCATATCCTGAGCTCTTTGCCGGTGCAACGCACTTTGAAGGCAAGGGCTACTATGAGTTTGCACTTCCTGAGAAGATTGATGATAACCTTCATGACATGTACAACAGTGTTGTGAAGGCTGAGATCGTTTCCCTTATCGGCGGAGGTGCTGATGAGGAAGAAGCCGATGCGGTTTCCTCTGCCACCGTTTCGACGTCAGCGGACAGCGGCTTCGGCGGTACGATTGAAATCACGAACCAGTACATTACCATTGACTATCCCGAAGGATTCGGGGCTGCGGAATTCTCCGCATGGGCTGATGAGATGATCGCTTCCTATCCCGAGCTCTTTGAGGGTGCAACCCACTTCGAGGGAAGGGGCTACTATGAGTTTGAACTGGCTGATGCACTTCCGGAGAAGATGCATGATCCGATGATCCTGTTCCTCCGCTCCCGTCTCAATACCCTTGTTACGGGTGAAGTTGATGCAACCAGCGGTGCAACAAAGACAACCGATCTGGCATTTGAACAGTCCGGATACAGCGCATCAAGTTCGATCACGGGCGCGTACATCACCGTTGAGTATCCTGCTTCGATCATTTCCGATAAGATGATCGGCGACTTCGTGACATCGCTTTCAGAGGACTACATGGTATTCTTCGAGGGCTGTGACTGGAGGGGAGGCGCAGGAAGCATTGAGATCGAGCTTTACGATGCACTCGGCGATGACTACCATGACATGGTCAACTCGATCATCGAGACAGAGCTTTCGAAACTCATAAAGAAGAATGCGGTTGATGCCGTGTCAGCGGCAACGAAGCAGACCTACCAGCCCAGCGGCTTCGGCGGAACGATCGCAATTGCCAATAAGTACGTCACCGTTGATTATCAGACTGATAAACTTTCCGAGTCCGAGATGAGTGCATGGGCTGACGGAATAATTTCCTCATACCCCGGTCTCTTTGACGGAGTCACATATTTCTTCAACGATTCAAACATCGAATTCGTCTTCCCTGAAAAGATAAAGGATCAGTACCATGACGGTCTTGTTTCACTTTTCAAGGCAGAGCTTTCATCCGTAATGAAGCCCGATGTGGTCCTTGCTGATGCGGTTTCGTCCGCAACCAAGATCACCGGAGTGGAGTACACTGCAGGTGATTTCTCCGGTGCAACCTCAATCGCAAACAAATACGTCACCGTTGATTATCCTCTTGACAGGATCTCTGTGGACCAGATGGCTGCCTGGGCCGATGGCGTGATTGCAAAGTACAGCGACCTCTTTGCAGGAGCAACCCACTTTGCCGGTGCAACTTACTATGAGTTTGAGTTCCCCTCAAAGATCAATGACAACTACCATGATCTGATCAATGCGGTCCTTGCATCCGAGGTAAGCTCATTCATCACTGAGAACTCCGGTGCCGACACCGTTTCCGGAGCAACGATGCTCTCCGCAGCAAAGACTGCACTTGTTTCCGGTGCATCCGGTCCGATTGATTCCCGCCTTGCTGGTGCGAACGTTCCCGTCACGCCTATGGCAGCGTCCCTGAGCGGGAAGACAGGTCTTTCCCCGTACACGATCGATGCATTCCTCGGTAATCAGGCAGGATGTATCGGTGAAGTAAGTGCCCTCCTGCTTATAATCGGTGGCATCTTCCTCATCGCATCCGGCGTCATCACATGGCACATTCCCGTCATCTACATCGGATCATTCGCGCTTCTTGCCTGGATCTTCGGCGGCATTCCCGCAGGCATGGGCCTGTTCCATGGTGAAATCCTCACGCCTCTCTTCACGGGAGGACTCATGCTCGGTGCCTTCTTCATGGCAACTGACTGGGTAACCACTCCGACATCGGTGAAGGGCCAGGTTGTTTTCGCCATCGGATGCGGCTTCCTGACATTCCTATTCAGGTATTTCGGATCCCTTCCCGAGGGTACATCCCTGGCAATCATCCTGATGAACATCGTCACTCCGACGATTGACAGGTACATCAGGCCGAAGAAGTTCGGTTACGTCAAACCCGTAAAGGAGAAGAAATGATGAAACAGTATCTCAAGATAGCATTCATTCTGTTCGCCATCTGTGCTGTTTCAGCAGCACTGCTGGCTGGTGTAAACTCGGTTACCGCAAAACAGATCGCTGCCAATGCCCTCAAGGAGACAAGTGCTGCCCTGATGGATATCAGCGGCGGCTATGAGCTCGGTGAGAAGAGGGAAGGTAACGGCAGCGGAGTCAACTATGTCATTACCCTTGTTGAAGGTAAGGAAATAAAGGGCTACGTACTGGAGCTTACTTCCAACGGTTACGGCGGACCCATCACGATGGTCGCATCCTACGATACGGACGGTGCCGTGATAGGCGCAAAGATGATGGCCAACAGCGAGACTCCGGGACTTGGAAAGAAGAGTGAGGAAAGCTGGTACATGGCTCAGTTTGCAGGTCTTGGCGGTGCAAAGCCGCTCCCCGTGACAAAGAATGATCTTGCCGATCCTTCTCTCGTATCAGGTGCCACGGTCACCTTCACCGGTGTATCAGGCGCCATCCGCATGGGAAGTGAACACGTAAAGAGCCTGGGAGGTAAATGATGTCTCACACCAAGGAATTAACTAAAGGTATTTTCAGGGAAAACCCGGTATTCATCATCATGCTGGGCATGTGTCCGACACTGGGTGTCACGACTCAGGTTTTCAATGCCATCGGCATGGGAGCTGGCGTTATTTTCGTCCTGCTCTGCTCCAACATTCTCATCTCGCTTCTGAGAAAGATCATTCCTGATTCGATCCGAATCCCTGCCTACATCGTAATCATCGCTTCATTCGTAACGATCGTGGAGATGGTGATGCATGCCTATGTTCCCGCTGTCTATTCAGCGCTGGGCGTGTATCTTCCGCTTATCGTCGTTAACTGCATCATCCTCGGACGTGCCGAGGCATTCGCCAACAAGAACACAGTCCTGGATTCGGCACTCGATGCGATCGGCATGGGAATCGGCTTCACCCTTTCCCTGTGTCTCATTGCGGCAATAAGGGAAATCCTCGGTGCAGGACAGATCACACTGCTCAACCTCAGTGAGAGCGCAAGGATCGTGATAAAGGTCCCCGGACTCAGCTCATCCCCGATCAGGGTAATGACCCTGGCTGCGGGTGCACTTCTTGTCATGGGATACCTTAAGGCGTTCTTCAGCTGGATGGGTGAGAAAAAGGCCGGGAGGGCTTGATCATGAGTTATATCGGAATAATCATCACATATGTATTCGTACAGAACTTCATCCTGGTTCAGTTCATGGGCCTCTGCCCGTTCATAGGGGTTTCGAAGAACAGTGAGTCCGCAATCGGAATGGGCATGGCGGTGACTTTCGTAACCGCAGTCGCATCGGTTGTGTGCTACATGGTCTACTACTTCCTTCTTGTACCGTTCGGAATTGAGTATCTCAAGACCGTGGCATTCATCCTCGTCATTGCCGCTCTGGTTCAGCTTGTTGAGATGGTCGTGAGAAAGATGAGTCCCGCGCTTTACAAGGCACTTGGTATCTTCCTTCCGCTCATTACCACGAACTGTGCTGTTCTCGGTATTGCCATCATCAATATCGATGAAGGCTACAACCTTCTGCAGAGCTTTTTCGCAGGCCTTGCCGCAGGGCTTGGTTTCACGCTTGCCATCGTCCTGATGAGCAACATACGTGAAAAGCTTGAAATGACTCCTGTGAGGAAGGCTTACAGGGGAGTTCCCATCGCGTTCATTTCCGCAGGTCTCATGGCTCTTGCCTTCATGGCATTCGACAAGTCGCTCATCACTAACCTGCATCTGGTATAAGGAGGAGAGTCAGTATGGAAATCATAGCAGCGGTAATCGTAATTGCAGTGCTCGGCCTTCTCCTCGGACTCGGTCTTGCCATTGCTGATAAAAAACTCAGTGTCGAAAAGGATGAAAGGCTTGTGAAGATGGAAGCGGCAATGCCCGGTGCAAACTGCGGCGGCTGCGGTTTTGCTGGCTGTGCGGCCTATGCGGCGGCAGTCTGCTCAGGAGAAGCCGGGATCGGACTGTGCTCACCCGGAGGCAGCGCGCTTTCAAAGAAGATGGGCGAGATCATGGGTGTGTCGGTCAGTGAGAAGGAACGCATGGTTGCCTTCGTGCACTGTCAGGGTAATCCGGAGATAACTGCCCAGAGCTTTGAATACAGGGGTATTAAGGACTGTAATGCGGCTTACCTCGTTCAGGCCGGACCCAATGCATGCAAGGAAGGATGCCTTCATCTCGGCTCATGCATGAGTGTCTGTCCGGCAGGTGCCATCAGCCGTGATGAGAAGAACATGATCAGCGTCGATCCTGAAAAATGCATCGGATGCAGGAAGTGCACTTCCGTGTGTCCCACAGGTGTCATAAAGATGATTCCGGCATCAGCGAAGATGGTGGTTGCATGCAATAACCATGAGATGGGTGCAAAGGTTAAGAAGGCCTGTCAGGCAGGATGCATCGGATGCAGGATATGCCAGAACAAGTTCCCGTCCTCTGGCTGCACGGTTGAGAACTTCCTCTCACACATAGATTATTCAAAGGATACATCCGAACTTGAAGCCGCTTCACAGGCATGTCCCCAGAAGTGCTTCGTGAAGAGGTGAGATGAAACTTTCCCTGGGACTTTACACTCAGACATCACAGGCCCTGCCGCCCGCCGTATTCAAGCGGGCACTGGGCTGCATCATCAAGCCTGTGTTCACCTATGTCTACAACACGGAAGGTGTCATGCTTTCCGCTGCGCTGTCCAGTGCCATGATAAAGCACATGGCACAGAATACGCCTGAGGTGAACCTGCTGATCTCCACCCTTGCCAAAAACGGCAGGGTGGAGATGTTCACGTCTTCATACAATCAGACAATACTGCCCCTGATGCCCGTGAAGGACCGTTCCCAGATCATTGACAGGAACACTACCCTCATAAGAAAGACTTACGGGGTCAGGGCCACTTCCCTCTGGTGTTATGGCCAGATTTGGTCCCCTTCCATTGTTTCAGCGATGAAAACCATTGCGCTGGACAGGGTTGTCATTTCTTCGTACAACGCAGTCAGCAAGTCAGTATGTGCCGCAGGTCCTTTCAGAATGACGGAACTGGGTAAACGCATAGACGTCATACCTGCAGCAGATGCCGCATCGCGCCTTGTCAGCATGTACGGACAGAACGAGATAAGTCTCGATGAGCTCATTTCAGGCCTGGAGGCGGCAGTGCTTTCCGCTTCCGAAAATGATGAGCTTCTGTTCATGATAAACCTTGACCAGCTGTGTCAGGGCGCATCATACAACAGGGAGGATGATGAGAGACTTCATCTTGTTTTCACCTCAGTCTTCGATGCTGCCGTCAGAAGAGGTGCCATTCTCATGCTTCCGCACCAGTATAAGCCATCCCAGGTGGGGTACCTTGAGCATGGCTGGTATGGCCGGGATGCATCATCCGGAACTCTGAGATCTTTTCCGGAAGCACTGGTGAAGGACGGAAACTACCGCTATTATTTAAACCGTGTTACCTCTCTGGCCGAGTGTGCGGGTGAGTTCAGAAAGGACCGTACGCTGAAAAAGAGCGTTACTGACAGACTGTCCGCAATCCCTGCCGGAACCATGTTCCTCTGCGATACGAATGCATCAAACCTCCGCCTCAGTGAGCACAGGTCCTACTATCAGACACTGCTCGAGTGCGAGTACATGATGTCGGAAAGCATGGTGCGTCCCGCATCTGCCGACATAGATGATGACGGGGTGGATGAGATCTTCTGTGTGACAAAGAATGCCTCCGCCGTATTTGCACCCCGCGGTGCAAGTCTTCATGAGTACTGCTCCAGGGATCTGCTCCTTAACGTATTCGATACTGTCTCTCCATGGAACAAGGAAACGGTGAGTCAGGAGAAGAAACGTTCATTCACGGACCTGCTGACGATAAACGGTGAAACCTTTGATCTGAGGGATGCGGTTTTCGATTCGGAAGCAGTCGGAAAGAGCCGGAGTGAGTATAATTTCGTATATGAAGCGGATTGTTTTCAAATAACGAAGCACTACCGCATGTCCAGCCAGAACCTTCATCTTTCGGTTACAGTGTACAATACCGGAGCAAAGCCCATAAAGGGCACATACATGTCACGTGTCTATTTCACGCTCCCCGGTGCATTTGCCTACAGTTATGACCAGAAGCGCGGTCCGTTGATAGGTGAATCGCTGAATGACGTGAAGAATGTAAGGTTCTCTGATTCACAGCGCTCCGTCGTGCTTTCCTTTGCCAGCGCATCTTCCTTCAGCGTCAGGGAGGAGAACCGTTTCCAGAGTGAGGTTACCACGCTTGGCTCAGAGCAGTTCTACCTCTGCACCCGTGCCGATCTCATCTTTGAGCTGGACATTGGGAAGGATAGTGTTTATACATTTAATATCATCACAAGGATAATGGATAATAAGGAGAAGAAGAATGTTTTTACACAATAAGTCCGTTTATGATACGGTAAAAGAAGAAGCCTATAACGTATGGAGGCGTCTTTGACTCCTCCGGGATTACTGAAAAAATAGCTGAAACAGAGAAAAAGACCCTTGAGCCCGGTTTCTGGGATGATAAACAGAACGCGGAAAAGGTCTTTGCGGAACTGAATTCACTCAAGGATAGCTACTACCCATGGAAGGATCTCATCAGGGAGATCGATGATGTGGGAGAGCTCATTGAGCTGTACTCAGGAGAGGAGGATCCCGAGCTTGAAGCCGAGCTCTGTGCCCAGATCGATCAGATCGATGCTCAGTACAGACCCCTCAAACTGAAGACCCTGCTGGACGGAAAGTTTGATAAGAATGACATGTTCCTTTCGATCCATGCAGGAGCCGGCGGAACGGAAGCGTGCGACTGGGCAAACATGCTTCTGAGGATGTATCTCAGATGGTGTGAGCGCCATGGATTCAAAAGCGAGATCCTTGATCTGCTGGAGGATGAAGGCGGCATTAAGAGTGCAACTGTGCGTGTCAGCGGTGCATATGCTTTCGGTTATCTGAAAGGAGAAGCCGGCGTACACCGCCTTGTCAGGATATCCCCGTTCGATTCCCAGAAGAGAAGGCATACTTCCTTCACCAGCGTCTATGCATCACCCGTAATCGACGATGACATCGAGATCGAGCTTAAGCCTGAGGACTACCGCCTTGATACATACAGGGCAGGAGGTGCAGGCGGACAGCATGTCAACAAGACCGACTCCGCAGTCAGAATAACGCACTATGCCACAGGCATCGTCGTTCAGTGTCAGAATGAGAGAAGCCAGTTCATGAACAAGGATGTGGCGTTCAAGATGCTGCGCTCCAGACTCTATGAGTACTATCAGAAGCAGAGGGAAGAGGAGCATCAGAAGAACGCGATAGCCAAGAAGGATATCGCCTGGGGCTCCCAGATCAGGTCATATGTCTTCCAGCCGTATACCATGGTAAAGGATCACAGGACCGGAGTTCAGGTCGGTAACATCAATGCCGTCATGGACGGGGATCTCGATCAGTTCATCGAAACATACCTCAACTGGATCAAGGAACAGGAAGCTTGAGAAAGATTTTCCTTTTCCTGATTTCAGCTTTTATCCTCATGCCCCTCAATGCAGAGACACTCAGAGTAGGGCTTTACGGGGTCCCTTCCTATCTGGAAGAGGACCTTAAGGCCTCACTTTCCGCGTTCATTGAAGCAGGTACCGCTTCTTCCGGTCTGGAAGAAACGGTGAAAAGCAGGCTGGAGGAGAAGGCTTACAGGGAAGCAAGGGAAAAAGCCCACTCCCTTCTCGTCAGTGAGAAGGAGCTGACTGAGGAAAAATCTTTTGAGTTTTCAGGCATCGACAAGGTCGAATTCCTGAGCATTACTCCGGATGAGAGGATTAAGGCGCTTTTTGAGGATCTGGACATCAATGCCCTGTCCTATGTGAAGGAGAGGGCGGATGCGGATATCATCCTGATCTTTTCCTCCCATACGGAAGGTCAGCTGGTATTCATCGATTCATACATCCATGATGGAGAGACCAAGCCCTTCATATCGACCGTACACATCGTTGCCTCCCCTCCAGATCTGTATGATGACTTTATCATTCGGTTCAGTGAACTTTACTATGCCGATGCCGGGTTCATCAGAAGGGAGGGAGGAAGGCTCCGTCCCGTTGTTCCCGGGGAGCACGAAAGTGACGGAATCGTTTATACTGTGGAAGCAGGGGAAGTGGTTGAACTCGTTTCTGAAATAATTCAGGGGGAAGAGAAGACATTCACGCTCTTCAGCGTGCCATTTGATGCATCTCTTTCCGTGTTCGCACTGGACAGCGTTTCACTTCCCACATCGGTAACAAGCGATGAGGACAACATCATTCTGGCTCTTTCGAAACCCGGATTCCTCAGTGATACCTATCAGCTCTCATCCTCCTCTCCGTCGATCAGTGCTCTTTCACTGAGACCTGAATGGATGGGCCGGGATGGAAGGGTTAAGGAAGCCAAGGATGATTTCTACCGGGCACTGAGGGATACTTTCCTCAGTTTCTCCCTTTATGCAATATCATCATCGCTTTCAAACATTTATCCTGCTGAAATGGAAACATGGGGCAGTCTGCTGAAGACATTCACCGCAGGGGTGAGCTTCGTAAGCCTCATGAATCTTATAAAAACCTGCGGAGCATATTACAACTGTGCCAAGGAGACTTACTTGTGATTTTCAGAAAGTTCAGGGAAAAACTTAAGAATATTTTCTCTTCGAGAAAGATTGATGAAGCGTTCTTTGAAGAGCTGGAGGACACTCTCATTGAAGGAGACCTCGGGGCAAGACTTACCGATGAGATAACTCAAACCCTCAGAAAGGCCGCGAAGGAAGAGAAGGCAAAAACCGTTGAGGACCTTCAGCGCATAATGAAGGGACTTCTGAGTGAGTATGTCCACGATTTTGATTTCGTGCCGAAGAAAGGTGAACTGACAGTGTTCCTGGTGCTTGGCGTGAACGGTGTCGGAAAGACCACATCCATCGCAAAGCTTGCCCAGTACTACACCGATAAGGGGTATAAAGTCATGCTTGCAGCTGCCGACACGTTCCGTGCCGCCGCGGTTGATCAGCTGGACATACATGCCGAAAGGCTCGGCATCAGAATCGTCAAGCAGAAGACGGGATCGGATCCCGGAGCCGTTGTTTATGATGCGGTCACATCCGCAATTAGCCAGGGGGAAGAGATCATACTCGTCGACACTGCGGGAAGAATGCACAACAGGGAGAACCTGATGAGGGAACTCCAGAAGATAAACAAGGTCATCGCGGGGCGCGGTGTTAAGGCCGAGAACTACAAAAAGCTTATCGTCATCGACTCGACCACAGGTCAGAACGGCCTGAGCCAGACCCTGCTTTTCAACAATGCCGTTCCCCTTGACGGAGTCATCCTCTCAAAGTATGACTCAGCAGCCAAGGGAGGTGCCCTGGTTCAGATCGGACAGCAGCTTCAGCTTCCGATCGCATTCGTCGGAACAGGGGAAACCTACCGGGACATCCATCCCTTTGACAGGGAGGAGTTCCTCAATTCCCTGGTGGGAATCGAAGGCTGAAACAGATGAAGAGACTCCTTCTCTTCCCGTTAATGATTACGGCGCTGTTTTCCCTCTCCGCGTCCGAGTACCGTGAGAGCAATGTGCTTATGCAGGAAAAGGCCGTGATCGGATCCCTTACCGGATCCGGCTACGAGCTGGAAATAAACGGGGATGAGAAGGTGCTTTATCTTGACGGGGCTCAGATACGCCGCGTCAGTGAAAAGGACGGGGTCAGGACCGTGACGGAAGGTAATCGGAGCGTAACTTATTCCGGAGTCGCCCAGCCTGTGAGAATAGTCACCGAAAACGGGGAAAGTACGGTTGAGGAGCTTTATGAATACTCTGCCGACGGCGTCCTGAAAAGAGTGATAACAGTTACCGACGGTGTCACTTCTTCCGTCACTGAATATGATTACTCTCCTTCCTCAGGCCTGACGGCATTCAGGCAAAATGATTATTCAGACCCGATGTACATCGGGGAAAACAGCTATACATTCCTTCTTGACGGAGATGACGTGAAAGTCTCCCTCGTCTCCGATCTCATCCTCCGTGAGAGCGGAAGTGAAGGTTACACTTCGGATGGAGATACCATTACCGTGCGTGATGGTGATGACGTGCTCCTGTATTCCTCTGAAACGGGACTGCTTATGGAAATGCGGTATTCCGACGGGAGGGTCACGGAATACACTTACAGCGGACGTGAGCTCATTTCGGAAGAAAGCATTAAAGGTCAGGAAGTGACACTTACGGAGTACTTTCCCGGCATGACGAGGATTACGGTAAAGGAAGGGGAAGAGACAAGGCGCGTGAGGGAAAAGAGCGATGGCGTGATAAGTGAAACGGTATACAGGAACTCGGAGCCTTATGCCATCGTTACCTATGACAGTGACGGAAAGCGGGTGCTGGAGGTAAAGGTCCTATGAAGTGCCTCTGTGTGGTTAAAGGTTATCTTTTTACAAAAAACCGTAAGGAGAGGTCCAGAAACATCAGAATTACCGCAGGACTTGTGTTCTCCACGATGGTACTGCTTTCAGTGCTTTCCATAATGGATCATCTTCAGAACAGCCGGTTTACATACATCAAGAAAATCAGATCGTTTCCGGTAGTTCTGAAAAACCCTGACATCGATGATGCGGATTCATTAAAGGAAGAGTTCTTCGACTCCGCCATCGTGTTTGAGTACCGTACCGCGGAAGGCCTTCTGAAGACCGCTCAGGGGGAATCTGCCGTGACGGTGCGCTATGTGAGTCCCGATTACGAAGGGGGGCTTGTGACGACGGGAGGAGTCGGGGAACGACTTCTGATCCCGTACAGGCTGTACCTTGGCTCAAAGGGAGGGGAAGTGTCCCTGACCACGCTTGAGGAGGGGAAGGTCGCGAGAATTGCTCCCCGGACAAGGACTTATGGTTCATACGGCACCTTTCAGACCGCACTTGGAAGTGAGTTTGACCTTTCGACCGTGTTCCTTCCGCTGGAAGCGGCACCTGAATCTTCAGTCAGATACATCGCATTCATTCCTTTCGGTATCAGCGAGGATGAGCTGGTAAGGAGGGTGGAATCACTGAACACCGGTACATGCATTACCTGGAAGGAGAGTGAAGCTTCGCTTTACGGTGCGATGCTGGTGGAGAAGAACGTGATGAGCCTTCTGCTGATGTCCCTTTACCTGGTCATCTTCGTTCAGGTCGTGCAGAATTCATCCGTGAGCGCGGCTTCAAGAAAGCGTGAGCTGGTATCCCTTTATCTGATGGGGTACAGGAGACGGGACATCGCGCTGATTGCGGCGCTGATGGCTTTTTTCATGACATCATTCTCCTTCATGTCAGGTGCGGTTCTGGCAAAAGTATTCCTGATGGCAATACCGTACTGTGTCCCGCTGTTTCAGAAGGGGAGCCTGACACTTGATGTTTCCGCACTCCCTGCCGTTTACGGAGGGTTTACCCTGCTTTCAGCACTTTCGTATGTATATTTCTTTATGAAACAGCTGAAGGAAGGCTCGATAAGGGAGGTTCTTAACAGCGTATGAATGAAGAGATATTCAGACTTGAAAACGTAGGCAAAAGCTTTCAGATGGCAGCTGAGAAGCTGGAGATACTGAAAGACATTAATCTGTCCGTAAAAAAAGGTGAAAGTGTTTCAATCGTCGGTAAGAGCGGTTCGGGAAAGAGCACTCTTTTATCAGTTGCGGCCCTGATCGACCGTCCCACATGCGGCAGAGTGATCTATTCAGGACGCGACTGCTCATGTCTTAAGGACAGTGAGCTCAGTCACCTCAGGGCATCAGTGATGGGCTTCGTATTCCAGAACAGTCTCCTGCTTGAGGATTTCTCAGCTCTTGAGAATGTCATGTTCCCCCTCCTTAATCTGCAAAAAAACCGTAAGGAAGCCATGGAAAAGGCAGAGGAAATACTTGAGTCCCTTGGCCTTGGTGAAAGGATGAAGCATCGTCCTTCCCAGATGAGCGGAGGTGAGCGCCAGCGTACCGCAATCGCGCGTGCCCTGGTTACATCCCCTGACGTGATATTCGCCGATGAGCCTACCGGTGCGCTGGATGAGGACAGTGCGGCTTTCATCGAGAACCTGCTGCTTTCAGCAGTACCTGAGAGGGGAGCCTCCCTTGTGCTTGTAACCCACAATCCATCATTTGCCGCAAGGTGCACTACATCCTACACTCTTACACACAAGGGGCTTGTCCTGAATGAGAAATGAGGCGCTGAAACTGTATGTGAAAAGAAAGACAGGGCAGGGGCAGAGCGTGCTCTGGACAGTGCGCTCATACCTTCCTTCCCTGCTTATCGTCTTCATCACTGCAATTCTGGTTTTTGCACTGATTTTCGTTTCATCCATGTCAGACGCCATGGAGAAGACTCTTGTGAATCTGGGAAGCGGCAATATAACGGTATACTCCGATATTGACAGATCCCTTCTGAGGGAAGGCGAAATGGCTTTTCAGGTTGAAACAGGCTCTGCTGTTGCCGCGAGCGGAACTGCTTCCGCCCTCGTTCAGGTGAAGGGTGTCGATGATGATTACTTCTTTGCCGGAAAAAATGAAGTCCTGAATCTGGAAAGGTGCGAAAACAATACGACTCTTGAGGGTGTCATCCTTTCAAAGACGCTCTCGGATGAGCTTGAAGTACCAATGGGCGGCCGCATCTCGCTTCTGATCTGGGATGAGGATGCCGGACGCACACGTCCCGTCTTCTGTTTCGTGGAAGGTCTGTACCACTCCGGCTACGGTGAATTCGATTCCCGCCTCATATTTTCCTCCCGCCGTCTCACTTCATCATCCGCGGATACGGAAATATACACGCCCAGGGAGGATGAACTGCTCTCACTCCTGAAGGAAGAAGGCTATGCGGCAAAAAGCTATAAGGAAATATACATGGCGATTTATGATAACATAATCCGCTCTGTGACGCTTCTTGATGCAATAGTCATTCTGGTTGCCCTTCTTGCGGGCTTCTTCTCTCTTTCAATATCCAGTGAGTATGTCGAGCGTGACAGGAGGGAAATCGCAGGTATCCTTCTTCTGGGATTCACAAAGAAGGATATAGCTGATGCTTACAGACGGATAACGGTGAATGTGGTTGCAATTGCACTTGCATCCGGCCTTGTAATCGGTATCTGCTTAAGTTATGCCATGATGCCCCTCATCGCATCGCTGGACAGTGCGGCTTACCCATTCCTTTCCAATTACGTGCTTTCATTTGATGTCGTCATACCATACGGGGCACTGGCACTCCTTTCTGCCGCGCTTCTTTTCACAAGTGTCATTTCCCTGAGGGTGTCACTTGGAAAAATGATCTTCGCCGACGTCAGAAGCGTGCTCTGACACACCTTGTAAAGACAGTGTCCATTCAGGTAATATCTTGGTATGAGTTTTGAAGTATTCTCGCTTGGCACCAGCGGTATGATGCCGCTTCCCGGACGTTTTCTTACCAGCGCTCTTGTCAGGCGTGAGGGCGAACTGTTCCTGTTCGACTGCGGAGAGGGGACTCAGGTGTCACTGAAGATGCTTAACCTCAGGTGGAAACAGATAAGCAGTGTCTTCATTTCCCATATGCATGCAGATCATGTCACGGGACTTCCCGGACTTCTCATGCTCTCAAGTCAGGTTGACCGTACCGAGCCACTGTATATATATGGTCCCGCCAGACTTGCCGATTACATCGAGTCAAGCCGCAGGATACTGGATATGTACATTAATTATGAGATCAGGTTCACAGCCGTGGAACCGGGAATCATTGCCGAAACCGATGAGTATCACATCAACTGTTTCCCGCTGAAGCATACAAAGCAGTGTTTCGGCTATTCAATTGTGGAAAAGGACCGTCCCGGTGAGTTCTCAGTGGAGAGGGCACTGGAGCATAAGGTACCGAAAGGTCCGCTCTGGGGAAAGCTTCAGAGGGGTGAGGATGTGCTGAACAGTGAGGGTGAAACCGTTCATCCTTCTGATGTGCTCGGTGAGAGAAGAAGCGGGAGGAAGTTTTCCTTCGTTACCGATACGATGTACTTTCCCGAGATCGCGGATTACGTCTACGGCTCCGATGTGCTCTTCTGTGAAGCGATGTTCGCCGATGACCTGGCAGAGGATGCGAAGGAAAAAAAACACATGACCTCAAAACAGGCTGCCATGTGCGCACGTGACGGGGAAGTCGGTCTGCTCTGCCTTCAGCACTACTCCCCGCGTTACAGCGACAGGGAACTGAAGGCCCTGGGAGAGGAAGCAAGGAGCATATTTCCCTCTAGCGTCCTCACCCGTGACCGCATGAGTTTCGACATCCCGCTCAAGGATTAGGAAAGGCCGTGTGCCTTAAGCCAGGCCTCATCATCGTCATTGAGTTCCGTATCGGCATCAGTCCTGTCTGACAGTGCCTTCTTTTCCTCCCTTACCTCGGTTTTTTCTTCCTCCTCATCATCAACGGTGAATCCATTGTCCGAAAGGGCAGGGATCTGACCATTGACAAGTGCCAGGGGATCCTCCTCGTTGCCGTTCATGAGCTGAAGCGCGGTCTTTTCATCCTCAAGCATTGAAAGGAGGCGTTCGATGGTATCCCTTGTTATTACCGAGCAGGCGTTGAAACTTGATCTGTCCACTGCTTCATTCAGGTATAAGACAGCCTCTGAAGCATTGTGGTAGTGGAGTTTAATCTGTGCTGCGTGAACATATGGATCGGGAAATGTATAGCTTTTCTTCCCCAGAAGGTCATTTATGATGTTTGCCGCCTTTCTCCAGTTGCCTTTAAGCATTTCATCAACAGCCTCAAGGTCCTTCAGGGCAGGCGTGTCCATGCTCTTTGACTTCCATTCGGCACAGAGCTCTGAGAAGGCTTTGACATCACGCTTCTCAAGGTAATAGGTTGCACCGTTGATGTAGAGATTTTTGTCCCTGTACGTGGTTTTTCTGACTTCCTCAATGTATCTGACTGCACCGTCGATATCATGATTGATCCAGCATGCCATTGATGCCGCGATTTTTGCGTTTGCAACCACGGCGGGCTTTTTCCCGCTCTTTGAAGCCAATGCATCGAGTGCGGATCTTCCGGCTTCCGCTTCACCGTTCTGGATCAGGACTGAGGCTGCGGAAATGATGTAATTATCGGGAAGACCTCCCGTCTTCAGTGCTTTTCTGTAGCTTTCGACTGCCTTCTTTCTCTTTTCAGGATCCTTGCTCATGTAGTTTTTGTTGGCACTGACGAAGAAAAAGGTTCCCCTTCTTGTCCATATAATGATGATGAATGCCAGTGCCATGATGGCAAGCTTTACCGGCTGCGGGATCGCAGGGATAAGCATCACGATAAGGAGGACAGCAAGGGATGCTGTCATGATGAGTGTATTCTTGTCCAAGGTATGCTCCTTTGTATATAAT
>JBJEWN010000079.1:0-4750 GCA_051885075.1 Bullifex sp. | reverse complement strand
TCTGACTGACTTTCCTGTTTGTTCTGCAAGTTCGGTTTGCTTAACAGACGGGTTCCGTGTTCCTGATTATCATATCAGCTTTGAGAAGAGCTTCCTTATCACCTTTCCGGCAGAGTGTCACAAGTCCCTGAAGTGATTTGTCGGTTTTAGCCCTGGCGGAAAAATCAGTGATTACCTTTCCGTTTTCATACCTGAGGTCATCACCGATTATGACACCTGCATAGCTGAATTCAAGTCCCTGGCTTGTATGGATGCATCCGATCTGGTCAACTGAGTCCGGGTCTATAGCCCAGGTTTGCGTGCTGCTGAAGTTCCACTGGGCGTGAAATGATGGCCCTATGACGATGTCATCCCTGCTGCCGTCTTTTTTCGATTCCCAGTTCCAGCAGTATCCGGCAAGCATCCTGGCCTTGTTGTCCCTGAGGTTCTTCTGTTTTATCACGGCCATCATCTAAGCCGGGTCATCCGTGATTCGGATGTCGTAGTCATCGGGATCGAATGTGTAATAGCCGTGGGATATGTCCAGAACATCATCAAGAAAGCTCATGTAGCCGTCACTTCCGTTACACCTGAACTGGGAGTTAAGACGTCCCTGATGTATTTCAGCTCCCAGTTCTTCTGCATGGAAGGATATTTCCGCAACCGATCCTATGTCGTAGGAGGTGATGAGCTGTCGCTCATCGATGAAGAATACCGATACCTTTGAAGCTTTTATGATTTCCTTTATCTGTTTTCCCCTTCGTTATGGAACATGCCTGACTTCCCGTTGAGTCTGTGTGCTTCATCAACGAAGAGTGCATCAAAGGAGTTTTCCTTTGCGGTGACGAAGCCTCCTGATGACAGGAAGAGTGATCTGATCGTTGCCTTTTTAAACCGGTCCTTTGCCAGCATGGCGGTATAAACGTTTCTTGGGGCCGCGTTTTTTGAAACATATGATGCATTCTTTCCGGCCTTTACCGCCTCTGCAAGGAGGTTTATGGCAAGCACGCTCTTTCCCGTACCGGGGCCTCCCTCGATGATGAAGACATGCTTTTCATCCGATATTCCGGTACGCTTCACGTAAGCCATGATGTTTTCGAAGAAAACCTTCTGGTCATCGATCATGATGAATTCCCTGCTTCCCTTCATGATCTTTGCAAGCACGTCCTGAAGGGGCGCGGAAGGACGGAGCCTGCCGTTGTCTATCCTGTCCATTATGGCACCTTCCGAAGGTTTGGTGACATGGTCCATGATGAAGTTCCTGAGTTTATCCCCGCAGTCACGGAAGAAGAGGGGAGCTTCATTTCACTTCAGGAAAAACACTGCCGTCATTGATCATGTCTCCGCTGAAGCAGGTGTAGTTATGGAGGTATGCGCAGGGAAAGAGGCTTATCTTATCGTTTTCGATTGCCTCATTGTAGTTATCGGGCGTGACGGCATAGGACCATGCCTGATAGGAAGGGTGGGCAACGCAGCGCTCACTTCCCCCGACGAAGGTTTTTACAAGTTTTTTTCTGTTTCGGGTGTTGCCTTTTCCCACTGCTTGAGTTCGACGATGACCACATTATTCCTGCCGTTCATGTCAGCTCCGGCAACTATGAGGTCGATGCGGCTTCCGCAGTTGGGGAGGCGGTATTCGGCGCAGACTGTGACGTAATCATCAATACTGTCAGTGTCCAGGACTGAAGCCATGCACTTCAGTGAGCTGTCCCAGGCTTTTATTTCCGCTTTGTTTGCCCTTCCGATGTGCTTCTCGTACTCATACTTCACGGCATCAGCAATCCTGCCCGTACGGCAGTCTTTGATGAAATCCTTCTTTGTCGCCTTATAGATGATCATATCGTCCCTCCGGAAACGACATTACCATAAAAAATGAGTCCCCGCAGAGGAGGACTCATGTGTCTCAGTTGATTTTTATGCTTCCGGATACCGTTTTCGCGTATATCGTTCCGTAGGTACCGTTTTTCACGGTTCCTTTCCCACCTCCATATGTTCCTTCATATGACCAGGAACCTGAAACGGATGAGAAAATCAGTGCATAGTCATGTCCGTTTGCATTGATGTCAATGCCGCCCCTGACGGAATGCGTGCTTATGTTTTTCGCATCTGCTGAAAGTGATATGCTTCCGCTGACGCTTTCCGCCTTTACCGTGTTTTCCGTCTTACTGTCAAAACTGATGCTGCCTGATACAGTTTCAAGCAATACATTACCGGCCCTTCCCGTATCGGATCCCCTGACAGAACCGGATACGGATGAAAGCCCGATATCATCTGCAGAGAGGTTATATGCCTCAATTGTTCCTGATACGGTCTCTGCTTTCACGATACTGAGGTTTCTGGGAATCGTGACCGTCACCTGTTCACTTTTCCTTGCTTCTGCTTTTCCTCCGTTTGAGAGATACTCTGTCCTTCCGTCGATTTCAAGCTTAACCCTGTCAGTATCAGCTTCGATTATCCTCACATCCGCAGCCACTGCCTTCATGGTGAATGTGCTGCCCGTATAAGAAAAGCTGTCCTTTGCGAATGCATCCCCGAAGGAACATGTCCTGAGTCCGATACCTATCCATAGTGCCGCGAGTATGATGATGAGCAGTACGATTGCTCTCTTTGAAATCCTTAACATTTTCGTTTACCCCCTGATCTTAATGTCACCGGATATGCTCTTTGCCGAGATGGAGCCGTCCGTTCCGGTTTCCGTAAAGGACCCTCTTCCGGTTTTTCCGTATACTTCCCATGATCCTGATGTGGAACTTGCAGTTACGGTCGGCTTCCGTGCTCCTGTGTATATGATGTCAATGCTGCCGCTTGTGGTCGCGACTGATACGTCCGATGAATCCGTTTCGGCTTCCACATCCCCGCTGACTGATGCTGCATCGAGATGTGTTCCTTTATGCTCATTGATTTCCACGTCCCCGCTTATGCTCTTTGCTTCCAGCGTGTCGCATATTATGTAAGTAAGCCTGACATTGCCGCTTACTGTTTTTGCGTGAAGGGTTTCACACTTCATTTCCCTGGCATCGAGGTCTCCCGATACAAGTAAAAGTGATACACTGCTGAGGGAGGAGGGGATGTAAAGGTCAATCTTCCTGACTTCCTTTGAATCCCTTTTGATCGGGAAGTCTTCCGTTATCGCGACTTGGTTTCCGTCAATTATTGCAAAGGGCGGCTGGTTTGTTGTCTTTACGGTGACATCCGCAGCCGGTGCATTCAAATTGAAGGTTCCTTCCTTCAGCAGGATTTCCGTTTCACCCATGTTCTTCAGAATCCTGTTCGTGATCCCTGGTTTCTGCTTTTCCATGATTATCCAGATGGCGATGAGCGCCAGCAGGATCACGGAAAGAATCGATAGAGGTTTGAAAGGCACGAAGTAGCTGATAAGTGCCAGTATTATTATGAGGACAAGAATAGCCGGTTTTGATGCCCTGATCATTTTTTCATCATTCTCCTTTTAAGATTTTCACCGCATTGCCTGTTCTGACTGAAAGTGATCTTTCCGCTTCGTCATTGATGAGTGCCTCATCAGCGGTGAGTTCCCCTTCATGCTTCAGCCTGAGCGGTGTGTCCGTATATACGGTTATGGTCCCTTCGCTGCTTTCCAGCAGTGCGTCTTTAAAGGAACATTCCGCGAGTATGTCTCCTGAGTTTGTTTTTACATCCAGTGCTTCGGTTTCCGTTCCCATCACATCGACATTGCCTCCCTCAGACTCAAGGATGAGTTTCCCCGCATCCGAGGAGCTTACTGATAGCTGTCCGTTTACGGTTTTCAGCCTGGCATATTCAGTGTGGACTGAATCCGCATCGATCATTCCGCCTGCCGTTACAGCCGAAATGCTTTCTGCCCTGACTCCGCTGATGAAAATATCCCCGCTGCCGGTTACTTCCATGATTCCGGTGTCCTTTGGAAGGGTTATCATCATCGCAGCAGGTGCCCTGAAGCTGTATGTGTAGATCATGTCATCGGTGAGATATACGGTTTCATCCCGGCTTTTCAGTTCCGGATACCGTACGTCTGCTGATTTCACGTAAACATCATTGGCTCCTGTGGATATTGAAACGGAAGACCCGGCTTTCCTTACCGTAACATCGAAGGCAGCGTTTTCTCCGGAAGGAAAGAATCTTCTTACGAAGATCACTGCCACGATGATCACTGTCAGTATTATGAAGAATATCCTTTTGCGGGAATTACTCATTTGTTTTCAGCGTTGAAGCGGGCGTCCCAGTCCTTTTCCTTGTCGAACATCTCATTTTCCATTTCCTCAACCTTCTTCTTCAGGTTTTCGTACTCTGCCCTGAGATCCTCATTGCTCTTCTCCGTCTTTGCCTCACGGTATTCGGCGTCGGAAGCATCCTTGTAGATGTGTCCTTTGTCGTAGTACTTTTTGAAGTTCCTCTGGTAGTCCTCTTCATTTGCCGGGAGGCAGAGGGCTACTATCAGGTATATGATCGCACCGGGAAAGAAGCCTGTGAAAATTACTGCCAGGAAGACTATCAGTCTCACCGGATCGGCAGGGAGATCCCTCCACTCTGCCAGACCTGTCGCAACTCCGAGTATCTTGCCCCTTGGGCTTCTGTACCATCTTGATGTCATTTTTATTTCTCCTCCCCATTCTGCTTTCTGTTTGCCATTATGGTATCTATGTTGTCTATGCGTTCCTTAAGGTTCTCGATTCCCCTGACGAGCTCCTCGCGCTCATCAGCTTCACTCATTACGGGTTCCTCTGAAGCTGAATCCTTCTTTTCCTTTCTGGCATTCTTCTTCAGATCCTTTCTG
>JBJEWN010000078.1:0-4821 GCA_051885075.1 Bullifex sp. | reverse complement strand
TTTTCCCTTCTGTCGTCCCTGTCATAACGCGGGCGTGAGTCGCGGTCGAAACGGGGACGTTCATCATAACGTCCTGAGTCACGGTAGGAATCATGGCGCGGTCTGTCGTAAGAGCGGCCTTCACCGCGAGGTCTTTCATCATAGCGGGGAGTACGTCTGTCATCATATCTTCCCTCTCGCCTCTCATCCATCTCATAACGCGGGCGTGAATCCCTGTCAAAGCGCGGCCTTTCATCGCGGTAGGAATCGTAGCGGCTCCTGCCCTCACGGCGTGATGAATCACGGGAAGAGTCGAAGCGGGGCCTGTCATCACGGCGTGAAGAATAGGAACTCTCTTTGTCGCTCCTCCTTCCATCCCTGCCGGAATGCCTTTTATCATCACTGAAGCGGCCTGAGGGCCTTCCTGAACCTTCACGCCTTCCTCTTTCCTGGTATCCGCCTCTTCTCTCTTTATCCTTTCTGTCCCTGTTTTCCGACGGGCTCTTCTGCTCCGCGTCCCTTTCCATTGAGACAATCAGTCTCTCAAAATCTTCGTCCTTGACTCTTTCCACGTTATCGTTCCTTAAACTTTCCCGTACATCCCTGACCTTTTCAAAGAGATATACCCTGGAAATACCGTTCTTTCTCCGGCTGAAGCCCTGAGGCAGAACCTCACCTGTTATTTCCGTTATCCTGAATGACCTCTTCAGCCTTTTCCTGTCCAATGAGAAAGTAGCCAAATTGGTTGAAAAAATCAATATGCCTTTCTGTTTTAATAATTTATTGAGCATATCAAACCATTCATAGGCATCCTTTCTTATATCAAAGGGACGCACCATCTTATGTGAATTGGAAAATGAAGGAGGATCGAAGATGATAAGATCCCACTTCTCATCCTTTTCAACAGCCCCTTTGACAAATACTCCCGCATCAGATGTGATGCACGGATACTTTTCCTCGCTGAGAAAACCGTTAGCCCTGAGATTCTCCCGGGCAACTGCAGTATATGTGTTTGACAGATCGACGCTGGTAACGCTCTCAGCACCGCCTGCAGCGGCGTAGACGCTGAAGGAACCGGTGTAGGAGAAAAGATTAAGGACCTTCAGACCGAAGCAGTTGTTCTTAACCATGAGCCTCGTATTAACCTGATCAAGGAAAAGCCCAGTGTCCACATGCGTCGTCAGATCACAGCGGAAAGTAAGGGAGTTTTCCTTCACATCCACGACCACGGCTTCATCTGCCATGATTCCATGCTGCTCTCCATCTTCCCTCTTCTTTCTTTCCTGGAAGATTATCCTTGCACTCTCGACATATACCATTCTTGAGACGATGTCCCGTATCTCTTCCTTCATTTCAGCTGACAGTTCATCACCGTAATTGACGATCCTGGCATACTTACCGTAGAGTTCCACGGTAATGGGAAGTTCATCCAGATTCCTGTCATAAATTCTAGAGACTTCACTGTCACTCTGATTCATCCAGCGGTGAGCCTCCAGCGCACCGTTCTTCAGGATGCGCGCAAAATCTTTTTTCACAAATTCTTCCATATCTTTGCTATGATATAATAAAAATTCATTTTGGAACATGAGATATGGATAAAGAAGAAGCAGATTTCATTACGGCCAGGGAAACAAAGCTGGGCTATAAGATAAAGTGGAGAACCTTTTCCACCTGGTTCGGTTCAAACCGCGGCATATTAAGGGAATACGGAGTGTTCCTATGCTCATTTGCGGATTCACTCTATCTTGAGGATTTTGAAAGGCTTCCCTCTTTTCTCGGATATCCAATTAAAAGGAAAAACCAGGAAGAGTACGTGATGTACGACAGGATCATCCACTCCCGTGACATAGTCAGTATCAGAAGGGTCAGGAAAAAAGATGCTGAAAAAACGGTCAGATCAAAGGGGGCGGTGCCTCTGTGCGAACCCTCAAAGCTTATGCAGGCATTTGCCAAAATGGTTACACAGGTTGAGCTCAAGGACGGTGAACTCATCTATTTCGAGCTCATCAGCAATAAAGATTTCGTAAAAACTTGTAAGGAGTTACAGAATGGGAGCATTTAAAGCTTATGATATCCGCGGTGTCTGGAACGTTGATTTCGACTGCAGCGCGGTCTACAGGATCGGATATTTCCTTCCTTCCCTGCTCGGTGCGTCTTTCGTCGCAGTCGGGCGTGATGTAAGAGTCAGCTCTGACACGATTCATGACGAACTTGTCAGGGGTATTACCGACAGCGGTGCGGATGTTTATGACCTGGGGCTTGCCACTACACCCATGGTGTATTTCGCAACGACCTTTCTCGATGCACCTGCATCGGTACAGATAACGGCAAGCCATAACCCTCCTGAATACAATGGTCTGAAGATCAGCCGTAAGGGCGCACTTCCCGTCGGAGGTGAGACCGGTCTTAAGGATCTTGAAAAACTTGTTCTTACAGGGGAAGTGAAACCCGCCGAAAAGAAAGGCAGGGTTCTTGATTATACTTCAGTGCGTGACAGCTATGTGGAGTTCCTCAGAAAGAGCGTAAGTGATCTTTCAGGACTGAAAATCACGATGGATCTGTCCCATGGAATGGCAAACCTTGTAATAAAGGATGTACTTAAGGAATACCTTGACAATATTACATTCCTCTATGATCATTTTGACGGAACATTCCCGGCCCATGAACCGAACCCTCTTGAAGTTAAGAACTGTCATGACATCATGGAAGCAGTGAATCAGAACGGCTCTGACTGCGGTGTTATATATGATGGTGATGCAGACCGCGTTATGTTCATCGATGAAAAAGGAAGGTTCATCCAGCCTGATTACGTCACTGCAGTGCTTGGCCTGTACTACAGCAGGAAGGAAAAGGGAAATGTTCTTCAGGACATCAGGACAAGCCGATCCACAACGGAATATCTTGAGAAGCTGGGTTTCAGCGTTACGACCTGGAAAGTGGGACATGCATTTGCAAAGCTTAAGATCAGGGAAATAAACGGTATCTTCGGCGGTGAGCTTGCAGGACACTACTACTTCAGGGATTTCGGTAACTGTGACTCAGGAGTATATGCATCCCTGCTCGTTCTTTCAGTCGTTGCCGACCTGAAAAAGGAAGGAAGAACGCTTTCATCGCTCATTGATGAGATCATCGTGTACTCCAACAGCGGTGAGACAAACTTCAGGCTGGACAGGAAGGATGAAGCCATAGCTGCGCTCTATGACAGATACGTTACCAATGACCATCCGCTGAAGGTTCTAGATTTCGACGGTTACAGGATCGAGTTCGGTTCCTGGTGGTTCAATGTCAGGAAGAGCAATACTGAACCGTATCTGAGAATCGTGCTTGAAGCTGAAACTGAAGAAGAGATGAAAAAACATCTTGATGAAATTTCAGAGATAATCAACAGATTCGCGTGAATGTCAGAGGGGGCTTGAAAGCCCCCTCTTAAATCATTTCATATTCTTGGGAAGTATCAGGTTAAGTATGATCGCAACAAGTGCAGCGATGATAACGGGAGATGATCCGAAAACCATCGTAACCCACTGAGGAAACTGTGCCAGTGATTCCTTTACCAGGCTGACACCCATTCCGAGGGCTGCGGAAAGACCTACGATCGAAGTATTCCTGTAGTTCATCTCCTCAGTTGCAACCAGCTTCATTCCAGTCATTGCTATGGATGCGAACACGCTTACGGTCGCGCCTCCGAGAACACACTGGGGAATTGTGGTTAAAAGTGCACTGAACTTAGGAACAAGTCCTGCACAGAGCAGGAAAATTCCGCAGAGCGAAAGAACCTTCCTGTTCACGACTTTCGTTGTGGAAACGATACCTACGTTCTGTGAATATGTCGCATTGGGAAGTCCGCCGAAAAGAGCCGAGATCACGTTTGATACTCCGAAGCCTATGATTCCTCCCCTGATTTCGTCCCCTGAAGGTTCCCTTGACATACCGCCCATCGTAGTGGCACTCATGTCTCCTATTGCCTGCACGCTGTTTATCACGAACAGTATCGAAATCGTTACTATTGATGAAAGCTCGAACTTAATGCCGAACGGCGCTATCTTCAGAGGAGCAATGACCGCAGCCCTCCCTATCGCAGAGAAATCAACCATACCGAAGAAAAGGGACACTACATATCCGCATATTATTCCTATCAGGATGCTTGCAAGCTTGAGCATTCCCTTTCCATAGTGATTGAGGAGCGTTACGATGATCAGGGTGAATATTGCAATACCCCAGTTCTGAATGGATCCGAAATCAGGATTAACGCTTCCTCCTGCCATATATGTTATTGCCGTGGGATAGAGGGAAAGAACGATGGTGAATACTACGGTACCCGTTATGAGGGGAGGAAAGAACCTGGCAATCTTCTTTGAGAAAATACCGAATACTATGGCAACAAGTCCGCCGACAAGCTGTGCACCGAAAACATATGCCAGTCCGAAGCTTTCACATATCCCCTTCATGCTTGAAAGATAAGCAAACGATACACCTATGATCACAGGCAGACGGGAACCGCAGAATCTGGTTATTCCGAAGAGCTGTAGCAGCGTTGAGACAGCTGCCAGGACAAGTGATGACTGGATTAGCACGATACTCATCTCTTCATCCAGCCCTGCCGTGGCACTGATTATTATCGCAGGGGTAACACATCCGACGATCATGGCAACAAGATGCTGTGCTGCGATGGGCACAGCTTTTTTCAGGGAAGGCATCTTCCCGTCAAGTTCGAATAATGATTGATCTTCCATAAGGACTATCTTTGCATGAAAACAATAAAAACGCAAAGATTTTTTTCTGAATTCTAGGACGACCGCACGAAAAAAAGTCTGTATCCATCTTGACAAGATGAAAGTCTTT
>JBJEWN010000077.1:0-4821 GCA_051885075.1 Bullifex sp. | reverse complement strand
AAAGACTTTCATCTTGTCAAGATGGATACAGACTTTTTTTCGTGCGGTCGTCCTACCTGCCTATCATCTCTGATTGCGCCCGGCCGTCTGATGTATTATAGTTTTCCTTATGATCGAAGACGACGACAAATTCCGGCAGAAGGAGAATCTGGACAGGGAAAAGCCATCGAGGCTCCGCCCTGTCATAATATCGCTCGTCTTCGTGCTCTGGACCGCAGGACTTCTGTTCCTGTTTTACCCCAGGATTAAGGATGCCGTGATGGAGAGCGGTGTCATTCCCATGATCGAAGCAATGCATGAAGAGGAAAATGTGTCCCCGCAGCGCGGAGTGGAGGCTGTGTACATTTCACAGGAAGGTCCTCGCTCATTCGTAATGGTAACTGACAAACGCGGTTCCGATGCACTTCATGACACCATTGAGGCGCTCATTCACGATCATCCGGAGGAAGCGCTTAAATCAGGATGCATTTCCCTTGTGAACAGCAGAACAGAACTTATCGGACTTACACTGAAAAAGGGCATATGTTACGTAAATCTTTCCGATGATGTCCTTAAAAGTGATGAATGGAACGGTTATACTGCATTTGATCAGATAAAAGACACTCTCATGCTGAATGAGAGTGTAAATAAAGTGGTTATAATGGTTGAAGGAAAAGTTATCGGTTAGATTCTTTCAACTGAAATGCACTTTCCGGTTTCACTGTCGGCAGTTATGAGTACACCCTGAATCGATCCCGCTTCTTCAGCAATCTCACTCTTCATCGGAAGCTGGGTAAGCTGACGCTCAATCGAGATTTCCGGCTTTGATCCTATCACTGCGCCATGGACACCGGTAAGTCCGATGTCTGTGATGTACCCTGTTCCTCCAGGGAGGATTTTCTCATCCATCGTCTGCACATGGGTGTGAGTACCGACCACAGCGGTGACACTGCCGTCAAGCCAGAAGCCCATGGCTTCCTTTTCCAGGGACGACTCGGCATGGAAATCAACAAGTATTATGTCGGACGTCTTCTTCAGCTTTTCAACAGTCTCCTTCACCGTGCGGAAAGGACAGTCGGTAACAGGCATGTCCACCCTGCCCTGAAGGGATATCACGGAGTAAGTCACCCCGTTCTTCCGGAGCGTGCACACACCGTGCCCCATGACTCCTTTTGCATAATTTAGGGGGCGCAGGAGATCATCCTTGCTGTCAAGCAGTGGATAGATCTCACTCTTCTGCCAGATATGGTTGCCGCTCGTGATCACGTCGGCACCATAGTTCTTCATGGCATAGTAGTCATCCTCACTTATGCCGAAGCCGGCGGCGGCGTTTTCGCCGTTTACGACACAGAGGTCAGCCTTAGTCTTTCTGATAAGGGCGCCAAGACCGAGGAAGAGGGCACTCATGCCCGGTGCCCCGGCCACATCTCCCAGCATAAGGATTTTTACCTGCATTTATCTGGCGTACTCCACGATTCTTGTCTCCCTGATGATTGTAACCTTTATCTTTCCGGGATATCTCAGCTCTGCCTCGATTCTCTCGGCAATGCCCTTCGCGATATCCTTGGCATCCTCATCGGAGACCGTTGTGTTGTTTACGAGAATTCTCAGTTCACGTCCTGCCTGAACCGCATATGCGCTGTCAACACCCTCAAAGCTCTTTGCAATGCCCTCAAGGCTTTCAAGACGCTTGATGTAGTTGTCAAGACTCTCACGCCTTGCACCCGGGCGGGCTGCGGAAATGGCATCGGCGATCTGAACGATGATTGACTCTATGCAGTTGGTCTCAACATCACCATGGTGAGCGGCAACGGCATTGACGACCCTCGGATCCTCCCCGAGTCTCTTGACGAGATCGGCACCGAGCTCAGCATGGTTGGCCTCACTCTCCGTTTCGGCACCCTTGCCGATATCGTGGAGAAGTCCGCCTCTCATGGCGATCTCTGCATTCGCGCCTACTTCGGATGCGATCATCCCGGCAAGGATTGCAACTTCCTTGGAGTGGTACAGAACGTTCTGACCGTAACTCGTCCTGAAGTAAAGTCTGCCGAGAGCCCTGATCAGTTCAGGTCCCATGTTGTGGATACCAAGGTCAAATATGACCTTTTCGCCCTCATCGACAATGATGCGGCCGACTTCCTTGCTGACCTTCGCAACCATTTCCTCGATGCGTGAAGGATGTATGCGTCCGTCCTGAACAAGACGTTCAAGCGCGACTCTTGCAATTTCCTTCCTGACAGGATCGAAACATGAAATGACAACTGCTTCAGGCGTGTCGTCGATGATGATGTCAACACCGGTAAGTGTTTCAAGGGTGCGGATGTTCCTTCCCTCGCGGCCGATGATCCTTCCCTTCATCTCATCGGAAGGCAGTGACACGGAGGAAGTGGTTACTTCCCCGCTTACTTCCGTTGCGAGACGCTGAATCGATTCAACGATTATGTCACGTGCGACCTTCTCAGCCGTGAGCTTGGTTTCGGCTTCAATCTTTGCGACATACACATGTCCGTCGTGGGTGGCCTTTGCCTTCATCTGCTCGATGATGGAAGCCTTTGCTTCCTCCTGGCTCATCCCTGCGATCTTCTCCAGCTCGGTAATGAGTGAAGATTCCTTCTCCTTCAGTTCCGCTTCCTTTGCCGAAGCGGCTTCTGCCCTTTCTAAAAGTTGCTTTTTGACTGCATCAAGTTCCTGCTGCCTGTGTTCGAGATTTTCTTCCTTCTGCAGGAGACGGCGTTCCGTTTTCTGCAGCTCCGATCTTCTTTCCCTGGCCTCACGCTCATTCTGCTGCTGCTCTTTCAGCAGTTTATCGCGGGTTTCAAGCATGAGCTCTTTAGCCTGAGCTTCTGCCTTGATGATTGCTTCCTGCTCAGTTCTGACTGCCTTCTGTTCAACGGAAGTCAGCTTGAACTTTGCATATATCCAACGGCCTGTATAGCCGAGGGCTATGCCTAAAAAACAACATAGAAGGATAGTGATAATGTTAATCATATACTATAATCCCCTATGATATCTTTAATCATAATGACCGGGAAGCCAAAGGTCAAGCTGAATCGAGTGATAAGCGGGGGTTACCTCAATCACCCCCTTCAGCTTTGGATAATAGCCTATATTGATAATTAAGCCATGGTATTTACATCAAATACTTTATTCAGGATATTATTAGTGATAATAACTAATTTATAATATGTATTTCTGAAAACATTTTCAGGTGTTTCCGGTTCAGGATTGACTTGCCATGTCTGAACCGGGAGAGGCATCACTGACCCGTTCCTGACTGCTTCAGGCATGAAGTCAGGGGATATCATCATGCTGAAGAAACCCGCGCCACAGCTGTCGCCATAATCACGGTTAGTGCATTCATGATTCACAGTGTCGGAAAATGTTCCGTTAAAGCTCAGTACTGATTCTCACTTTTTCAGCAAGCATGACTGCAAGCATCATACTCCATCCGGCTGCACACGATATCGCTATTCCAGAAATTCCGAACATGGGTGCCAGGATATATGTGCACACGGTCCTGAGTGAAGCCTGAAGGAAAGTATTGAAGGCAACCATCCTCATTTTGCCCATGCCTCTGAAAAAGCCCTGATATGCATTTGTGGCGGCAGGAAGGAAGTAAAAAAAGGCCATCATTGAAAGATATGAGGCACCTGCAGTGATGACGGCTTCATTTCCTTCCGTGACGAACAGTGATATGATTGGAATCCTGAGGAAAAAAGTAACGGCAAAAATCAGTGCGCCGTAAATCATTGCAAGGATAAGTCCGGACCTGAATCCTGCTTTTATCCTGTCCTTCTTTCCTGCGCCCCTGTTCTGCGCGGTATATGTGGATATGGCAGAGCCTATTCCCTGAGCGGGGATGCATGCAAAGTCATCAGCCTTTGTCACCGCATTGTATGCAGCTATCGAAACAACACCCAGGGCATTTACCTGACTTTGTATGAGAACCTTACAAACCGGCTGAATGGCCTGCTGGAGTGCTGAAGGTGCGCCATAGGCCATTATCCGGGCCAGCTTTTTTCCCTTCAGGACCAGATCCCTTCTTCCGGGACAAATATCCCTTTCATGCTTCACCGTCCAGTAAAGAGCCAGTATGGCTGAAACCGCCTCCGCCACCACGGTCGTTACTGCCGAGCATATGATTCCGAAGCCAAGCAGTCCTATGAATATGCAGTCAAGCACTATGTTGAGTATTGCGGAGAAGGAGAGAAACTTAAGAGGTGTTTTCGTGTCACCTACACTTTTCAGCCCGGCTGCAAGTGTGTTGTAGAAGAACGTGAACGGGGTTCCGATGAACGTTATGGAAAGGTATGAGGAGCTCATGGCCGCTATTTCGTGAGGCACATCAAGTGCCCTTATGATAAGAGGGGATAAAAAGAATCCCGGAACTGCCACAATCAGTGCGGATAAAAGGCCAAGAGATATCGTTGCACCCAGCGTTGACCTTACTTCAGGAAGATTCTTTCTCCCGTATGCCTCGCTCATCAGCACACCCGATCCGATGCACATGCCTGAAACGGCAAGTATCACAAGATTCATAACAGGACCGGCTGTCCCCTCCGCAGCCAGTGCCTCAGGCCCGATGAACCGTCCCGCGATGACGGAATCAGCCGCGTTGTATAGCAGCTGAAGCCAGTTGGCTGCCAGAAGAGGCAGTGCATATTTTATCAGGTGGCTGTAAGGCCTTCCTGTCGTCATGTCAGTCATAATAAATGATGATAATGATGTGCCTTCCTTATTGCAACATTATCATCCCTGGAACAGCCCCGGGCAATTCAGGGACATGCACATGCGCAGCATCAGGGAACAATATCAAACGAAAATAAGCCGATCATCTCAGGA
>JBJEWN010000076.1:0-4832 GCA_051885075.1 Bullifex sp. | reverse complement strand
ATATAAGGCCGAAATGGCTGTTCAGGAACCAGGAAAAGGAAATTTCATAACCGGCACCGTAAACGAAAGTACCGGCATACCCAAGCGTGATGAAGCAGTCCGCTCCGATCATGGAATCGGAAAGGACCGGGATGCGGGAGCCGAACAGGACGGACAGGGGGAAATGGTATCCCACTCCGGCAGAAAAGAGATAAGCACTGTCTGAGACCGCATCATGGGCATACTTTGCCCTGATTACAGGCCGGAAAGGATATATCAGGGAAATATTCCTGACTGAAATATCCGCGCTTACCCTGAAGGACGGTGAAAAAACAAGCCCTGCAGATGCCGTGAAAAGCCAGGGTGAGGTCTTTCTCAGTTCAAGCCCCGGGACAAGGGATGAGGACCTGATGACATTCAGCTCAGTCACATCATCGCCTGTTTTATCCGCAACCAGCAGCCCAACAGGTTTTCCTGAAGGGGAAATGGCCTCATAAACAGTCCCTCTCTTCAGGATCGATGAAGTGGAAAATGATCTGTCATATATCCAGTCAAGCTTCACATCCGCATCGGAGAGAAAGTGCTGATTGTAAAACAGCAGTGAATTCACGGCACTGTCAGCAGTGTCCCTGGAAACGGGAACCTTTCTCTCATCACCGAACAGCGACACCGTCAGCAGAGGTGCATCCCAGGAAAGGAATTCAACGGTCTCACCTTCAGATTCCAGCGGAGAAAGACGGGATGCAAGTTTTTTCTCAAAATACTTCAGATCACTCTCTTCCGTCTCAAAATTCCATACGATATCCACCTTCGCGCAGAGCGGAAGCACCGTTAACGGAAGAATGATGAAAAAGAGAGCGGCTTTTCTCATCTCTCTGCCCACCATGAAATGATGGCAAGCACAAGGCGCACCGCGGCGTCCATGTGTTCAGGTGAGATCCACTCCTCAAGCGAGTGGAAATTGTGACCGCCTGTGAAGATATTGGGACAGGGAACACCGGTCTCGGCAAGACGCGCACCGTCCGTCCCGCCCCTGATTATGGTCTCATAAAGGTCAAGCCCGATTGTTTTTCCCGCTTCGAAAATGCTTATGAGTGCTTCAGGACACTCCCTGTTGGCATTGGCCATGTTCCTGTAGCTGACCGTTTCCTTTATCTCGATGCCTGCATGATACAATGATGCGATCGCCTCCGCGATCCTCCTGCTTTCCTTTATGCGGAATGAGAACATTTCCTCATCGAAATCCCTGATGAAAAGATGTGCCTCTGCCTCAGTGGCAGTACCGCTGACATCAAGCACGCAGTAATATCCATAACGGCCGTCAGTGGCCTCAGGGCTTTCGGACATGGGAAGTGCCGTAACGATGTGGGAAAGCACGGTAATTGCATTGACGAGCTTTCCGCGGGCAGAACCGAGGTGCATGGACACACCCGACACTTTTATAGTAAGGGTAGCGGCATTGAAACACTCCGCCTCAACCTCCCCCAGCCTTCCGCCGTCCAGTGTGTAACAGCATATGCTCTTAAGCCGGTCATGGGGAAACTTCATCATCCCTGATCCCGTTTCCTCATCCGGTGTGAAATAAACCTCTATGTCGCCATGCTTTATTTCAGGGTGCTCTGTCAGGTACCTGACTGCTTCCATTATCTCACTGACACCGGCCTTGTCGTCGGCGCCCAGGAGGGTTGTTCCGTCAGATGTAATTATTTCATGGCCGACAAGCTTTTCAAGGTCCGGGTTTTCGGATGCTCTTATCAGAGTCCCGTTTTCAAGGACGATGTCCCCTCCCTTATAAGTGAATCTTCCTGCCTTTACGCCATTGCCGCAGACATCATCGGCAGTATCGACATGTGCCATGAAGCCGATGGCCGGCACACCTTCAGCATTACCCTTAAGCTTTCCCATTACCACCCACTCATCCCCGAGATAAGTCTCAAGGCCAAACTCATCGAGTTCCTTTCTGAGTGCCTCAAGCAGCACTTTCTGTCCGTCAGTCGTGGGCCTCTTCACCCCTGCAAGGGATGGATCACTCATGGTATCAAACTTTGTATAACGCAGAAAACGCTCTGCAACGCTGTTTCTGAAATCTTCCATACCCCTCATTATTGCACACGAGGGAATTTAGATAAAGCTCAATCAATCGCTGAAAAGATCAGGAAATCCGGTAAGCTCTTCTGCAATCCGGGATGACGTGAAGTGAATCATCATGTTATCTCTGCCCTCCTGATCACGAGAGAGGATATTGATATCTCCGAAGTATACTTCAGAGGAATCGATGACGGCATAATTCAAAGGGAAATCCTCATACACAAGCTCCATGCCAATACTTCTGACATATTCTCCTGCAACAGACTGCATAGAGTCTGCTGCATTCGTTTTTTTTGCATGAATTTTTATGTGAACACCCTTCTCTGATACCATATGAAGAAAACTGAATAGTTCATTGCTGAAGTAATCACAATCAAATACGGATCCTGAGATTTCAACGGATTTTCTGGCACATCTTAAAGAACTCAGCAGCGCATTACCGTATGTATCAGACCGATAAATTATCTTCTCGCAGTGTACATCGGATACGCCGCCGGAAGGGACAAATCCCAGTTTTCCATATGCAGACACTCTTTTATTATACATACGAAGGCACTCAGGGATATATACATCCACATAATCAAATACAGAGACTTCTCTTTTCCCTTCACAGGACCTGCATATTCTTCCCACAATCTGACTGAGCAGCCCTTTCCAGGAAACAGGGGCGGCCAGCAGAAGCGTATCAAGATAAGGTATATCCGTACCTTCTCCCAGATAACTCATGGTTGATATTATGATTACTCCTGTTTCCGGTACCGCAGCAATTCTTCCATGTACTGATGCCTTATCTGTTCTTCCCTGTTTACCATGTATAAGCATTGAATTCTTTCCTTTATTGGAAATAAGCTCATGCAGTGTCTCAGCGTGAGCTATAAGCGATGTAAGGATAAGCACCCTGTGTCCCGAATCCATCATCAAAACAGCATCGTTTGCAATACTCTCGTTTCTGTCCTTATCTGAAGACAGTGTCTTAACGATATCAGTAAAACTGTTCCTGCAACCTGCTGAAGGTATGTAAACGGTATTCATGAACCGTGGAATAAACATCTGCATAATACCCCTCTCATAAGCAAGTCGGTAGGCATCATATGAAAAAATGACGGAACCGCAGAACGCATATACACTCTTTTCGTGGCCATCCTTTCTTTTATCGGTGGCGGTAAGGCCATAAAGATACTTCGGTCTGACCATGGATAGTACATCACGATACTGATCGGAAGCGGCGTGATGACACTCATCAACGATGACAAGTCCGTATTCCCGAATCCATTCCGGACGGGAAGAAGCAAGACTCTGAACCGTTGCAATGTCTACAAAACCGGATATGGTATCTTTCTGGCCCCCAAAGACTCCTATTCCGGTTCTGTTGATCCTTTTGTGTTCTCGTCTTACAGGGGGATTACTGACAGTCAGTACCGATTCAAGTTTCTGTTGCCATTGATCCATCAATTGTCGACTATTAACAATCACGAGAGTCTTTTCCTTACGGTAGGCAATTATTGCCGCTGCAAGAACAGTTTTACCGAATGAGGTGGCTGCTCTCACTACTCCGGTTTCGTTATTGAGCATTGCCTCCAGTCCTGTCGTCTGTTCCTTACGTAACACAACCGACGATGTTACATCCAGCCCGGTACCTGATTTCCTTAAATCAGAGAATTCGACTCTGATTCCCGCTTTCCTCATTAACTCTCTGAACTGGCTGTAATATCCACGTGGCAGCTGAATGACACTATCCGATTCAAGGAAAAGTGAAATGAAGCAACTTGTATCTTTGGGCACATATCCTTTATTGCGCTCAAGAGTGATGTAGTACTCAGGATCACGGTAAGAAGCAAGGCGCCGGATACAGTCAATAAAAGCAGGAGTAACATATCTTTTGGGTATGCTTATCCCTGCTGAAAGATAAACCGGCAACACCGGAACATTGGAATCAGAAGAAGTAATCCGGGGCAGCCTGATGTTCCAGAGAGGGTCAGGCTCAGTCATACCTGAATTGCATAACACCGCTGATTTTCCGTTTAAGGTCTCAAGATACGAATCAATCTCAGTGTTTCCATACTTAGGAATTGATGACAAAAATGCAATCTGGTCCGGGTAATACCTGAAACTGTTATCAACGAACAGAGTACCTCTGTTATCCTGCCTTGATGCAGCGGACAACACAAGTGGCATAAGTATCAGATTCCCAATACCATCTTTTTTCAATTCATCCTGAGCTGGGAATATCCTGTCATAGGATGTCAGACGGATTGTCTCAGATTTCCTGCATGCTTCGTCCAGAAACGACATCATCAGCTTTCTGGCCTTCCGCGCAGGTACTTCTTCATAAAAGAACAACCAGAGATGTGCCCCATTACCACTGAATGAAACCTCAATTGCAATCTGAAAGCCCGCTTTCCTGGCAACGGATGCCACACACAGCGAATCCTGTTTCCATGTGGCTTCATCAAGGTCAATTGCAGCAAACATACAGTTGTTCCCTGACAGCATAGGATATATTCCGATGGCACCTATGCCTTCAGAATCATGATTGCAGAGATGATTTGTAACAATAACATCAGGAGTCAGTCCTGCGAACTGTCTTCGAGAGCAATCAACACAGTTGATTTTTTCCTTTTTTCCTTTGCGTGGACAGCTTGGTCCATTATGGTTAATGCATACAGGATAATAACCTTTATATTTTCTTGCTGCATATACGTCTCTTCTTCCATGAAAAAGACTGAAGAGCAGTTCAGCCTTTTCCTGCAGTGTGATTCTGTCTT
>JBJEWN010000075.1:0-4883 GCA_051885075.1 Bullifex sp. | reverse complement strand
CTCCCCCGGACTCCACACACCGTCATTTCACGGAAGGAACTGCGGGCTGTACGAAGTATGTGAGAAAACAGGAGCAACGTGGGTGAATTTCGCCGAGTCCCCCAGAACCCACAAGATCGACAGGAAGACAAAGCTTACCATGGCAAAAGTCCTGGACGAAGCAGATGTCGTCATATCAGTTGCCAAGTTCAAAACACATGAGCTCATGTACCTGACCGGTGCTGTCAAGAACATGTTCGGCACCCTTCCCGGTCTCAACAAAAGTCCCTGTCACGTCAAGGCTCCGTCCAGAACATCATTTGCTTCCCTGATATGCAAAATCTACAGGGAAAGCGGTGCATGCTACGGGATTGTTGACGCCATCATCGGAATGGAAGGCCCTGGACCTGCAAACGGTACGCTGAGACAGGTTGGTCTTCTCATCGGAGGCGCGGATTCCTTTGAAGTGGATGAAGCCATGAGGATCATAATGGGCTATAAGGATGGGGACATTCCCATTCTCAATGAAGGAAAGAGAAAAGGTCTGACCCGGCTTGATCCCGTCTGGAGCCTGCTTGATCCCAATGACCTTGTAATAAAGGACTTCAGGAAGGTTGATGTGGCAAAGAAGGAAGGACTTGTGAGATCGCTCCTGCTGCCATTCATAACAAGAGTCTTTGACAGGAAAAAGGCTCAGCAGCGTCCCGCACCCGACTTTGATGAGAGTGTATGCATAAAATGCAGAAAATGCATCGACATATGTCCCGCAAAGGCACTTACGCTGACAGAGGGGAAGGTAGTCATTGATAAGGGAAAGTGCATCAGGTGCTACTGCTGTCATGAAATGTGTCCCAAAGGGGCCATAGATATCAGAAAACAGAAAGGGAATTAACATGAATATTGTTTTTTTATTCAACAGCATTGCACTCGGTGTGGGTCTTGCGATGGATGCTTTCTCAGTATCGCTTGCAAACGGTCTGCACGAATGCAGGATGTCAAAGAAGAAGCTGGTGCTCATCGCATTCACATTTGCCTTCTTCCAGGCACTGATGCCCATGACGGGCTGGCTCTGCGTCCACACGATCCTGAACTACTTTACGGTTCTTGAAAAAGCAATTCCATACATTGCACTTGCCCTTCTGGGCTACATCGGTATTTCAATGATCCTGGAAAAGGAAGATGAGGAGGATGATGAACATCCATCATGCTCAATTCTAAGCTTTAAGAAGCTCATCATTCAGGGAGTCGCCACAAGCATCGATGCACTGTCCGTCGGCTTCACGATCGCAGAGTACGATCTCATGCATGCATCACTCTGTGCATCGATAATTGCTGCAGTGACGTTCATCATCTGTGTGGCAGGTCTCATCATAGGTAAAAAGGCCGGTGCAAAACTGGGACGCCGTGCCAACATCTTCGGCGGCGTGATCCTGATCCTCATCGGACTCGAAATCTTCATAACAAGCTTCTTCTGAAAAAGGTCTCATAAAACGCGACCATTTTATCAGCACATGTCACTATATAGCTCTCCCGGTAACGCGGGAGAGTTATGTTTAGTGGGAACATGTGCTTTCTTATTATGTCCCTTTCAATCGGGTTCAGGGAAAAATCCCTGACCGCATTGGCAAGGGCCCTTTCAGCATGTATAAATCCATGCCACCTGTGGTCTCCGTCCTTTTCGTGCCAGTCATAGAGAAAATAATCGTGAAGCAGCGCGCCGCGCACAAGTGATGCTTTGTCCACCTTCAGACGCAGCTTTTCGGCAATGTACAGGGACAGCAGGGCAACTGACACGGAGTGTCTGTACACACTGATAAGGCCATGCTGAAGAAACATCTTCTCAGCTCTCAGCCTCCTGTCAAAAGGAAGCATCGAACTCAGGATCACCAGTCTTCTGTATATGGAAAAATCTACCCTGAACATCGGTTAAATCGTACATTCAGGTGAATCAGATAACAAGCATTTTCCACTTGAATTTCTCGTTTTTAACTGATAGTTTTACTCACCGTATGCCTATCGATCTCAGAAAAGAACTAAACGAGGAACAGTACAGGGCAGCCAGCTCCATAGAAGGACCATCCCTCATCATTGCAGGAGCAGGCTCAGGTAAAACAAGGATGCTTACATTCCGCATCGCACACATGCTGGAATCGGGAATAACGGACAGAAGCATTCTTGCACTTACATTCACGAACAAAGCCGCGAAGGAAATGAAGGAGCGGATCACGGCACTTACCGGAGCCACGGGAAAGGGAGTGACCGCAACGACTTTCCACTCATTCGGACTCGGTCTTCTCAAGCAGTACATCCAGCACCTTGGATACAAAAACAATTTCACCGTCTACGACACGAATGACAACACAGCCCTTCTGAAGAATGTAATCGTGTCCCTCGGATACGATCTTGCCGACTACTCCACAGGCCCCCTTCTCTCTCTCTTTTCTGACATTAAGTGCGGCCGTTACAGGGACGGACTTCAGGAAGATAGCGCTCTTAAGGAAATCTATGAGGAATTTCTGGCCACACAGAAGGCCTACAACGTCGTTGATTTCGATGATCTGATAAGATTGCCAATAATGATATTCGAAAAACGTCCTGATGTGCTGGAAAGTGTTCAGGAGCGTTTCAGGTACATCCTTGTGGATGAGTTCCAGGATACATCGGCCATTCAGTACAGGTTCATCTCAATGATCGCAAAAAAATACGGCAACATTGCCGTTGTCGGCGATGATGACCAGTCAATCTATTCCTGGCGCGGCGCGGACTATCAGAACATCATAAATTTTGAAAATGATTTTCCCTCTCTGAAGGAGTACAAGCTGGAGCGGAACTACCGCTGCAGCGGAAACATCCTGGAGGCGGCCAATACAATCATCACGAACAACAGCAACAGGAAGGAGAAGAAACTCTGGACTGAGGATGGCAGGGGAAGCAGCATATTCGTGACAAGCAATGAGGATGAGGATGAGGAAGCATATTACATCAGCCACCACATCAAGGACCGCAGCCTGAAGAACGGACTGAGTTACTCTGATTTTGCAGTCCTTGTCAGAACCAATACACTTCTTTCCAAGCTTGAAAATGCCCTGATGGAAAACGGAATCCCTACACAGGTTTCAGGAGGACAGAGCTTCTTCGAGCGTAAGGAGATCAGGGACCTGCTCTGCTATCTGAAGATTATCGTCAATGAGGATGACAGCGTGTCGCTTCTCAGGATAATCAACACTCCGAGGCGCGGAATCGGCAGGGTAACGATCGAGAAACTGAGGGCACATGCTGATAAAAAGAAGACATCCCTTTTTGATGCACTCTCAGATTTCGCATACGCAGCCGATGCACCTGTAACCGGAAAGACCAAAGACGCTATAAAGAAGTTCGTTGAGGATGTACTCAGATGGAAGAACCTTGCCGAAAACAATGAAAAGGCAAATCTGCTCCAGACCATAATCGAGGACATAGAATACAGGGAACGCCTTTATGAGGAATTTCCGGAAAGTCCGAAGACTGCGGAATATAAGATGCAGTCCCTGGAGTTTCTGCGCCTGAGGATAGCCAGATATGAGAAGGCGAATCCCGACATGACGCTAAGGGACTATCTCAATCTCACCATGATTCTTGGAGAGGAAAACAGCGATCCTGAGAAGGGAAAGGTCAATCTGATGACGATGCATGCGGCAAAAGGGCTTGAGTTTGATACAGTCTACCTTGCCGGTGTTGAGGACAACATAATTCCTTCCTCAAGGGCTCTTGAGGAAAACCCCGCAAACATCGAGGAAGAGCGACGTCTCTTCTATGTAGCGATAACAAGGGCAAAGAAGGAGCTCACCCTGACCTACTGTCAGAACAGGAAGGACAGAATGGGAGATTCCCATCAGTGCCTCCCATCAAGATTCATAAAGGAAATCCCTTCATCCCTCATAAGCAGCATGGAAGCAGGAGAGGAACAGACATCAACGGAAGATAAGCTTGCAGCTCTCAGTGCACTTATTGCCAGACATAAAAAGAACTGAGCCTCTTCATCTGGTGGGAAACAAAGAAGAACAGCGGGTGATGTCGGCCTGCGGCATTATCCAGTTCCTTTCTGTAATCACTCACTGAAACCCAGGCATAGTTCAGATACTCATCACTGAATTCAGAAAGGCCATACGGGATAAGCTCCTGCTGAATTTCAGCATGAAAGAGTTTCCATTCATACCTGCCACATCCAAGCCTGTGTACCGGTACCGGATCAACATCGGATCGTTTTAGGAGAATACCCGATTCCTCATATAATTCCCTTATCGCACAGTCCAGGAGATCATGATCAAGGGAACGGTTTATACCTCCTCCGATGAAAGCCCACGACCTCGGATGTTTCCTCAGCTGAAAAAGCACCCTACCATTGCATGTCAGGATGATACCGGCACCGGAATACCCCTCTGTTATGTATTTATGCAGTGCTTTCATATAATTCTCCTGATCAATCAATTCTATATTATAGAATTATCATCAGCAAGTATTGAATACTCATATCATAATTACTTCGTACATTATCATTACATCATAAAATTTTATGTTTTTTTTATTTTGTTATTAATTTTATTTACCATATAATTATATAGTTATAATAGTATTATTTAACTTTGATTCAATTATTATAACATGTTTAAATATATTTATTATATCTTATATTAGCATTATAATATAAATTATTCTTAGTCTTTTTCGATATTCCCAAAAATGACAGACATTAAGCTGGCACATACAAAAGGACTACTGAAACAATGTATCTGCGAATTCCTCCTTAGAACAATATCTGATGAAAAACTCAGAAGATCATGCGGACAACGTGAGTATTATGAATTCAGCGTGCATTCAACGACAGTTTTCGTATAGGATGCCCGACATTGAGGGGATAAGCAAAA
>JBJEWN010000074.1:0-4914 GCA_051885075.1 Bullifex sp. | reverse complement strand
AATTTGCCATAACGTATATCTCCTCGGTTATAACCGTTTCTTTGAGCCCTCGAGCGGATTTGAACCGCTGACCCCCACCTTACCATGGTGGTGCTCTACCGGCTGAGCTACAAGGGCGTTCTGTACGGGAACACTGCTCCGAGTGATCCGAACATGCAGAATGAACTCTATCAGAGATGGAAGTTGTTGTCAACATCCACGGACGAATATTCTTAAGGAATTTGTCAAAAGCAGACGGATTTTACTCTTTTAACATCTTTGTTTTCTTTTACATCGGTTTAGTACTTGCTTAATTTGAAAAAAAATACGTATATTCAATTTCGTTGATTCACTATTAATACAGGAGATAATATGGCCAACGAAATTCGTACAAAATACGGACATACCGCGAAGGACATTGCTCAGGATTTCGCGGAGCAGCTGAAGTATACTCTTGATGCCGACACTTATCACGTCACTGATGAGGCAAAGTATCAGGCTGCAGTTCTCGCCATCCGCGACAGAATCGTCCACCAGTGGGACCTCTCCAGAAAGACCCAGAGGGCCAAAAGCGCCAAGAGGGTCTACTACCTCTCACTTGAATTCCTCATGGGAAGGGCAATGACCAACAACATCATAAACCTCGGAATCGAAAAGCAGGTTAAGGATGCCCTTTCCTCCCTAGGCTATGACCTTGAAGAGCTTATGGATGCGGAGCCCGATGCGGGACTCGGCAACGGAGGTCTGGGCCGTCTTGCCGCATGCTTCCTCGACAGCCTTGCAACCCTCGAGATTCCGGCATACGGTTATGGCATCAGATACAATTACGGTATATTCAAGCAGCAGATCAGGAACGGCTGGCAGGCAGAGCTTCCCGATAACTGGCTTGAGAACGGCAATCCCTGGGAGATCAAGAGACCTTCAATCGTCTATCCCGTCTACTTCGGCGGTGAAGTGAAGGTCATCAGGGAAAACGGCAGGGATATCTACAAGTGGGTTCCTGCTGAACAGGTCAACGGCATGGCTTACGACACTCCGATCATCGGTTACGGCGGAAAGACCATCAACACGCTGCGTCTCTGGTCAGCAAAATCACCTGCTGAGTTCAGCTTCCAGGAGTTCAACTCAGGAGACTACACGGAAGCCGTCAGAAACAAGATCACGGCGGAAAACATCTCACAGGTTCTCTATCCCAATGACACGCTCTACATGGGTAAGGAACTCCGCCTGAGACAGCAGTACTTCTTCGTCGCATGTTCCGTTGCCGATATCGTGAGAAGATTCAAGAGATCGGGAAAGTATGACTGGAAGAACTTCCCCAACGAAGCCGCGATCCAGCTCAATGATACCCATCCTTCGATCACGGTTCCCGAACTGATGAGGGTTCTCATCGATCAGGAAGGCCTTGAATGGGATCTTGCATGGGACATCACGGTCAGGACACTCGGATACACCAACCACACACTGATGCCTGAGGCACTTGAGAAGTGGTCGGTACCGATGCTCGGCTCGATTCTTCCCCGCCACCTCCAGATCATATATGAAATAAACTACCGCTTCCTCCAGCATGCTGTTGCCTTCTTCCCGTTCCAGAACGATAAGATCGCAAAGGTATCAATCATCGAGGAATCAGAACCCAAGATGATCAGAATGGCAAACCTCGCAATCATAGGCACCCATTCCACCAACGGTGTTGCCGCCCTCCACTCAGAACTGCTCAAAACCAGCATGTTCCCTGAGTTTAACCAGATCTTCCCGGAGAGGTTCAACAACAAGACAAACGGTATCACCCAGCGCCGCTGGCTCCTTGATGCAAACCCGCTCCTTGCCGCCAAGATCAGCGAAGCAATCGGGGACGGATGGATCACCGACTTCTCCCAGATTTCAAAGCTGAAGGATTTTGCATCCGACAGTGCATTCAGGGATGATTTCGGACGCATCAAGAGAAGTGCGAAGGAAACCGCCGCAGCATTCCTTAAGAAGGACTGCGGGATCATTGTGGATCCTTCAACCCTATTCGATGTCCAGGTAAAGCGTATCCATGAGTATAAGAGACAGCTGATGAACATCCTCAACATCCTGCTCATCTACAACAGGATGAAGGAAGACAGGGCATACAGGGAATCCTTCCCGCCCACAACCTTCCTCTTCGGCGGAAAGGCAGCTCCCGGTTATGTCAATGCAAAGCTCATAATCAAGTTCATAAACAATGTTGCCGCAGTGATCAACTCAGATCCTCAGGTCAACAAGGTTCTCAGGGTATTCTTCATGCCCAATTACCGCGTTACCATGGCTGAGAAGGTAATCCCCGCAACCAACATTTCCGAGCAGATATCAACCGCAGGTCTTGAAGCAAGCGGAACAGGAAACATGAAGTTCATGATCAACGGCGCCCTCACAATGGGAACCCTTGACGGTGCGAACGTTGAGATTCAGGAAGAAGCCGGTGCTGAAAACTGCTTCATCTTCGGACACACGGAGGAAGAGATCGCCTCGCTTAAGAACAATGGTTACAATCCGTATGACTGGATCTATAAGGACAACGAGATCTCAAGACTCGTAAACCTCATCACTTCCGGTCACTTCAACGTCACCGAGCCGAACATCTTCGAGCCGCTCTTCAGGTCCATTCTGGAGTATGGCGACAAGTACTGCATCTTCGCGGACCTCAAGATGTACAACGAGATGCATGATACCGCAACGGACCTCTACAGGAATGATCCCGATGAGTGGAACAGGAGAGCGATCATCAACATCGCATCCTCCGGCAAGTTCTCCTCAGACAGAACGATCAGCGAATATGCTTCCGAGATCTGGAACGTCAGAAAATGCCCTGTCAAAAAGAGCAGGACAGACAGCGTTCTCGAGGATGCAAAAAACAACTGACAGAAAACGGTTCAGTCAATGTCCGGGTAAGTGCCCGGACATTTTTTCACCCTTTTGGAACTGATATTTCCACACTTCCTTTAATCACGGCGGAAGAACTTATGGCATTCCACTGGCCGAAATACTCTTTCCTCTGAAAGCTTAAAACGAAAGAGTCATCATGAATTTCCGAAAGCGTCCCTGAGTATTGCTTACGGGTGTGCGGATATGAGTTCCTGTCAGTAAGGGTACAGCTTATCCTTCCATCTTCAGAAACACTGACTGTAAGCCACTTCTTCCGGAAGGTCCTCATCTCAGGCTCATGTTCGACGGAGAAGGAAATCTCATCGTATGACTCAATTGAATAAACAGGCTCCGTGATCTCACGAAGCCCATGATACGTAAGGAAATCAATAAAGGTCTTCACACTTATATATAGTGTGAAAACCCATCAGAGCGGAAGCAGGCTGTAAAGATACTGCATCAGAGGCGCCAGTATAAGTGCAGGAAGGAAATTTCCGGTTCTGCAGTCCTTCAGATTCAGGAGGCTCAGGGCAAGGAAAATAAGCAGCAGACCGCCAGTCGATGCCATTGCATTGATGCCCTCAGCTCCGATTACCGGCTCTATATATGCACCTGCCAGCGTGAAAAAGCCCTGATATATTATGATCGTGACCGCGGAAGCAAAGACCCCGAGTCCGTACGTTGAGGCAAACACGATTGCCATGAAGCCGTCCATAACGGACTTTATAAGAATCAGGTTCCAGTCGCCGACCGTTCCGGCCTGAATGGAACCCACGATGCTCATGGCACCGGTGCAGAAAAGCAGGGATGAATTCAGAAATCCTTTGGCAAAATCACCGCCGGAGCTCTTTCTTCCTCCAAGCCGCTCTATCCTGTCACCGAGGGACAGTACCCTGTCCTCTATGCGGAGCGCAAATCCGATGAAACCTCCGATGATGAGGGAAAAGAGGTTTGCGATCGCACTGGGTGCTTCCAGCGCCATGCCGATTCCGAGCACGAGAGTCGTAACTCCCGCCGCCATCATGACGATGTCCTTGAAGGACGCCGATATTTTCTTTTTAAGCAGAAGTCCGATGAGACCTCCGATAATAACCGCAAAAGCATTGATGAACGTGGCTGTCATGTGTGTTATTATATATAGAAAGGGGGTTGTTGTTCCATTATGAGAATAGGACTTCTTGCAGCCGGACTGTCAAAAAGAATGAAGGGCACAAACAAACTTCTTGAACTTCTTGACGGAAAAACCATTCTGGAACACTCGGTAGAAAACGCGCTTTCCTTTACGGACATGGTCACGGTAATAACCGGCCACGACAGTGAACGGACGGAAAGAATACTCTCCCGTTACCCTGTCACCGTAATCCGCAATCCTGATTATGAAAAAGGACAGGAAACATCCCTGCGTCTTCTGCTTGCAAACGTGAAAGCTGATATCCTGGTGGCTCCCGCAGACATGCCGTTCCTGACAGCCGATGATTACCGGACCGCAGAGGAAAAACTGAAAGGCTTTTACTCAGCCCGCCCCTTTCATGAGAAAAGTGCGGGACACCCCGTGGCACTGTCGGAAGAGCTTGTAAAGCTTGTTCCTGGTACTGAAAAAAGAATCAGGGATCTGATTAAGGAACTCCCCCACTGCTTCTATGAGGGAAGAGCTGAAACCATCCTGGACATAGACACACCCGAGATGCTGGAGGAGCTCAGAAAAAGGTAAAGCCCCGTTCCGCATAGCGGAAACAGGGCCTTGATTGTCATGCATTCACTCTGATCCTTCCATCCTTCATTGAAAGGTGCACAGGCTTCTCAGTTGAAAGCGATCCCGAGAGCATTTCCTTTGCAAGAGTGTTCTCGATCTCGTTCTGAATGGCACGCCTGATCGGACGCGCACCGAAATCAGGATCGAATCCCACTGTACTGATGTACGATACGACATCATCATCCCAGGTAAGACTGTAGCCGCGCTTTGCGATGCGGTCGCGGAGGATTCCCAGCTGGAGGGAAACGATCTTCGAAACCTGCTCCTGTCCGAGAGGATTGAAGATGACGATT
>JBJEWN010000073.1:0-4915 GCA_051885075.1 Bullifex sp. | reverse complement strand
TATTGGTTCTGTGAAACGCGAAGCTGACACCCTTTAGGGTGGCGGTAGTTCACATGAAAATATAATACTGCAATACAGAAAAGACATTGATAAACATGAACAGGATGACAGGAAACTGATGCTTGGAAGGATTTATGATCTCATTCCTGCAGAACTGAGCAGCCAGTCACGCAAATTCAATTATCAAAGCCTACAGAAAGGAATCAGGTCAGGAAGTGTGACAGACAGTTTCCTGTGGCTTGAGAATGCAGGAGTGGCACTTGCCACATACAATGCAAGAGAGCCTGTATATCCTCTGCTTCTTAACAGGGAGAGCACCCTGTTCAAGCTCTTTCTTTCAGATGTCGGAATGCTTACTACTATGTACGGAAGGGATACGAAACTCAGAATTCTGAACTGCGATGATGACCTCAATCTTGGTGCAATCTATGAGAATGTCGTTGCCCAGGAACTCAGGGCACATGGGTTCGATACCTATTAATTCAGATCAAAAAAAAATGGGTGAGCTTGATTTCATAATTGAAAAGGATGGAGCGATTCTCCCGATTGAAGTTAAAAGCGGAAAAGATTACTATACGCATTCAGCACTTAACTCTGCAATGGGAGTAAAACTATAAATTTCAGAAAGCATATGTACTGAACAATTGTAATGTATCAGAGAAAGATAATATAGTTTACATTCCTGTTTACATGCTGATGTTCATTCACAGAGATGATCGTACATTACCAACGGTTGAAATCAATGGTTTCTGAGGAAGATGTCACATCTTTCCGTCAGGATAAAGAGTACATTAGCCCTTATGCAGAAATGATCAAAGAACCTCATTTCCAGCGTGGAAACGAGGTTCTGAATCATTTAAAAACCTGAATAGTCCTGAACTGATCAATATACGAGGCTGTATCCGATATACGGTGTGATCGTATAGTAATCACCGAAGGCGAGCTTAACATCGCTTGATGTCGAACTCTCGAACAGCTTCACGGTACCCTTTCCCCAGAAAGGAAGCTGTCCCTTCACACCGAATCTGAGTGCTGAGACTTCACCGAAGCTGTACATGCAGCTGAGATCAGCGATGGCACTTACATAGAACATCTGCTGCTCAAGGTATGATATCTTGTTCCTTGCATAGGACAGTTCAGCACCGGCATTGGCAGCAAGGCTAAGGTTTGATGTAAGATCAAGCTTATATGACATGAAGAGACCGAAACCCATCGTGATCGGATTCTGGGTCTCATTTACCTTTCCGTCCTTGAACTGATACAGGGGAGCCTGTGCGGAGAGTACGGAACCGATGCCGAATCCGCCGTCAATGTAGGAAATGGTTTTTGACTCGAAGGATATTCCTCCGTCAAAGCCCTGAATTTTCTTTCCTAAAGCGAAGGAATGACCGACATCGAGAGTGGTGATATAGCTGTCTGCGAACACGGAACATGCAAGAACCATTACCATAAGTAATACCAAAAATGTTTTTTTCATTGTCTGATTACCTCTTTTACTGTGTTTATCTGCACCTACGATACAGTACAAACCGTTTCAGAACCGTTGCACATTGAAAAAGTCCGGAAAGATTCCTCCTCCCGGACATAATTAACACTGAATCAGAGACTGTATTCATGGTTGTACGTTGGCGAGATACCACGTTTACCAAGATCGATCAGGGTCTGCCCGAAGTTCCGCGTCCCTGAACTGAAGTTGCAGAAAACATCCGAAAGTTTATCAGACCGGGCAAAAAGTGAACCGCCTGAATCCTTCAGCTTTCCTTCCTCATCATACCCGTCGTAAATCATCTCAAGTGAACTTCCAAGGTATACCCGCTCAAGCTTTTTACAGCTGGAGAATGCTTCGGTTCCGATCCTCTTAACGCTGTTCGGGGTTTTATATTCTTCAGCTGAAGTATTCCTGAACGCACATACTCCTATCTCCTCCAGTCCTTCCCTGAACGTTACGGAGAAAAGTGAGGATGTACTCTGATTCCAGACATCACCGCTGAAAGCATAGTCACCTATGCTCTTCAGGGATGACGGCAGCACGACTGATCCAAGATTATCTGCCATGTAAAAGGCACTTTCCTCAATCCTTTCAACGCCTTCCGATATCACCACAGTTTCCAGTCCCGATGCGGCAAAGGTCTGTTTCGGGATAACGGTGATGAATGATGGAACTGTGAAGTTCTTAAGTGACTCACAGTAGAGGAACATGTCAGATCCATCCAGCGTGTAGGAATCAGGCATTTTGACTGATCGGAGTTTCTTTGCGTAGCTGAAGGCTCCGCGCCTGAATGACACGGTACTGCTTCCGCTCTCAAATTCCACTGTTTCCACACCGCTCCTGTAAAAAGCTTCCTCACCCACTGTTGTAACGGTTGACGGGACTGTTACCTTCCTGATGGTTCCGGCTCTGTCCCTGTACACCCATTCATCATCCACCTTCTCACTGTAATAGGCAAAGGCCCTGTCGGCGATTCCGGTAACAGTGTACATCATGATGGAAGAAGGAATGTTTACTTCAGTCACGCTGCTTGGTGCGACTGCACCAAGGTATGCTGCCGTCTTTGTTTCCCTGTCAAGTTCAAAGCGGTGAGCACTGAAAACAGGATAGAGTTCAATGCCTGAAGATACGCTGTCTCCGGCCCAGACATCAGTTCTCTCACCTACACCTGTCTTACTGATGTACATCACAAAGCCCTTTCCATCAGCATCACCTGGCACGGGAAGTTCAGGAACACATCCTGATGATGTGACATCAAGTACAGTGTAGTCAGGCTTTCCCTTCGTGAGATCTATTTCACTGTCCTTATGGACTATGACCTTACCAGCTATGGGTGTGTAAAGGCCATATATTCTGATGTTACCTGCCGGCATGGAAGACGGAACTTCAAGCCAGGTAAACTCATAGCCGCTATGCGCAGGTCTTTCCGGTGTATTTATCACTGAACCGAATGGAACACTCATCGATTCAACGAGTCTCATTGAAGTCTTTGAACTGTCAAGGTAAACATAACACGATACAGTGTATGTCCTTGGGGTCAGCTTCAGCGTGACTTCAGTATCAGAGTTGGCTTTATAGCTCTGGTAAGAATCGCCATTGATGATTCCATCCAGCTGTTTCTCAGCAATGTCATATTCTCCGATTATGTCTTTCACATAATCGTGTGATAGCACATCAGCGCCCATGGGCAGTTTCTTCTGCACTGAAGTACCGCCATATATGTAGGTTACTTTTACATCACTGTTCAGTGTCCAGGTCGGATGGAAGTCATTATTACCATTCCCGTACCGATCAAGGAAAGCTTTGGTTACGATAAGCGGAAGCTGAATATTCTTATAGTTCACACTGTTCCATGATGTTATCGAGTACCCAGCTTTGCTGAAGGGCGGTACATTCAGAGGATCACCATGTTTGACTCTCACTTCAGGGCCCGTTTCATCACCTTCGTTTTCCAGGAATGTGAAAGTGTAATACCTGTCTTTGGTTATGGCAGTAAGCTTAAGGTCATTCAGGGGCATGGTGGTACCCGTGAATTCATTTCCATCCGCAGTTTCCCAGCGGGAGAATTCAGATACGGTTGTGGTCAGTGAAGATGCAAAGGACGAAAGCTTTCCTGAAATATCATCACCGTAATATTTGGTGGTGGATGATGAACCGTCAGGTCCGGTCAGCGTAAGCTTATATGGTGTTTTATAAGCATTCAGCTTCATCTGGTTTATACCGTCCTTCGCTGTCTGGTCAGTCAGGGTATCGTCAGGACCGTTAGTGTAATGAATGATCCAGTCATAGCTCCACCCTGTCTGCTTTTCAAAGGAAACAGCCCCGATATAGTCCCTGATGAGTTCTCCGTATGGAACATTGATGACCGTTCCTGCGTCATCATCATTTACCTTGCAACGAATTCTGACAGTGTTTCTGTCATAGAGCACTCTTATTTCCACATCCCGGGCAGGCATTGTGAAATTCTCTCCGCTGACATCCACTTCACTGTCAGATGCTGCCAATCCTTTATACGTATACCCGGTGAAGAAAGGATAACTGAAATCATCAATACTGACCTTGTCTCCCTCACGATACTTCATTGAATCCATCGAAAAACCATCCACTTCTGAACTGAAGCTGACAGTAAACCAGGGCTTTTCCCTCCAGATCGCATAGAGCGTCACACTTTTTGCAGGCATGAGGTCATCAGGGCTGTACATGAAGTTTCCTTCACTGTCATACGCCCATCCGACAAAGTCATAATCACTTCTTGAAGGAGCGGATACGTCTCCTATCGGTTCACCCGTACGTATTGTCTTCTGATAGGAATCGGATGCACTATTGTAGTTTCTGTTGGTGTAAAGCTTCTGAGGATCACCTTCATAGGTTCCCTTTATCACTATGTCAGCATCACCGACCTCAAACTTTGATGTAAGGGAGCCGTAACTCAAGGAGACGGATGTACCGGTGGTTCCTGAGAAATCCTTAAAAGTATACCCTTCCTTTTTTATCTTCGTTCTGTCAATGTATATTGTCTCGCCCTTATCAGCCCTGATGGCAAAGTACTTATTGCCGCCGCTTTCATAGGGGTCGGGTACTGTCACTCCCGCAAACTCATACCTTATGATCTTATATGTCCTCTCTTTCCAGACAGCATTCAGCGTGATGTCTTCTGCAGGCATTGTGAGTGATGTGACTTTTTCCCCATCACGAAGCCATCCCTCAAACTCATATCCATCCTTTTCAAATGGGTTATCGAGGGATACTGCTTCACCGTATTCCACTGTTTTTGTGACAGGAGTGCTTCCTTCACTTATGTATGTGACTTTGTAGATGTTCTTTGAAAAGATTGCTTCAACGGTCACATCCCTGTCCGGCATCGTGAATGTGTTTTCAGTAACAGTGACTTCACTGCTTTTCCATAATGAGAAGGAGTGACCTTCA
>JBJEWN010000072.1:0-4920 GCA_051885075.1 Bullifex sp. | reverse complement strand
CTTCCGTCCTTCATCCTGGCTTTCGGGGAACTTGCGCTGATGACAAGGATGTTCCGCTCCTCCCTCGTCAGGTCCTTAAGTGAGGACTATATGATGGCATGCGAAGTTAAGGGGCTTACAAGAACAAGGGCACTGGTCCATTATGCGGGTAGGAGTGCCGTGATCGCACCGATTACCCTGATAGGCAACCAGGCGGCAAAGCTCTTCGGCGGAACCGTCATAGTCGAGACTGTCTTCTCATTGCCCGGAATAGGCCGTCTGCTGCTTGTGGCCGTTGAACAGCGGGATACGGCACTGCTTCAGGGCGTCGTGCTTTTCATTACCTTCATGGTTGTTCTCATGAACTTTCTGACTGACATAGCGGTTGCCGCTGCCGATCCCATGATCAGGCTGGGCGAGGAGGGCGGAAAGTGAAGAAACACAATGTCTCTCTCATTGCAGGTCTGATCCTGCTTTCGGTAATCTTCATGCTGCTGATCATGTCATATGCGTACCTTCCGTACCGCATCGATCAGATGGACATAAAAAACCGCTTTGCCATGCCCTCGTCAGAGCATCTGCTGGGAACCGATCACTTCGGACGTGACATATTCTCGCGCATCCTGGTTTCGACACGCTCAGCACTGACCGTAAGTGTCTCTTCAGTGCTCCTTGGCTCCGTATGCGGTCTGATCCTGGGGTCCCTTGCGGCACTCTCCCCGACGGCAGTCGAGCTTGTGATAATGCGTCTTGTCGATGCACTTATGGCATTCCCCGGAATCCTTTCCGCCCTGATGCTTTCCGCCGTGCTCGGTAAAGGGGTAATGAATGCTTCGATTGCAATCGCATTTTTCATGGTACCTGTCTTTGCCCGCCTTTCCTATTCCATGATCCTTGAAAACAGGAAAAAGCTCTTCATAAAGGCGGCAAAGAGCTACGGTGCGTCCACGCCCCGGCTTGTGCTCTTTCACATGCTTCCAGATATGATGACGAGGCTGATAACCCAGTTCTCCGCATCAGTCGGTACTGCAATCATAACCGAGTCATCACTTTCATTCCTTGGACTGGGAATACAGCCGCCGGGGGCATCGCTCGGACTCATGCTCGCAGAAGCAAAGGGGTATGTCCTCATCCAGCCATATCAGGCCCTGTGGCCCGGGATCGTGCTGGCAGTTGCCGTTCTCGGGTTCCAGCTTACGGGAGACGGGATAAACACTCTCCTGCACAGGGAGGCTTCCCATGAATGAGCTTCTGAAAATAAGGAATCTTTCAGTCAGGGATGAGGACAGGGTCCTTCTTAAGGATGTCTCACTGACCCTTCATGAAAATGAAACACTGGCCTTCATCGGTGAGTCAGGAAGCGGCAAGACTCTGACTCTTAAGACTGTCCTTTCGCTTCTTCCCGATGATGTCACCGTCACTGACGGAAGTGTCGTACTCTCAGGAAGCAATATGTATGACCTCAGTGCAAAGGGTAAACGGAAGCTTTTGGGGACATGCGTCGGATTCGTGCCTCAGAATACGGTTGGTTATCTTCATCCGATGATAAGGATCGGAAGCCAGATGTGTGACGGCTTCGTCACTTTCCATGGCAGGAAGAGCCGGAAGGAAGCATGGGAAAAGGCTTCGAAGCTGCTTAAGACCGTAGGTATCAGCGATCCGGAAAGGGTGATGACATCCTATCCCGCTGAGCTTTCCGGCGGTATGAGGCAGAGGGTAAACATTGCATGCGCCCTCATGATGGATCCTCCGCTCCTGATCTCAGATGAGCCCACATCAGCATTGGACAGGATAGTGCAGAAGCAGGTTGCCGATCTCTATCTTTCCCTCATTAAGGAAAGGAAACTTTCCCTCATCATCGTCAGTCATGATCTTGTATTCGTGTCACGCATTGCCGATACCATCGCGGTTTTCTATTCAGGCAGGGTGGTCGAAAAGGGAACGAAGGATGAGCTTTTTTCACATCCCGTTCATCCATACACCAAAGCGCTTCTGGATCTCTCTCCCTCACTGGAGCAGGACAGGCGCAGGCCGCTGAAGGAAATAAAAGGGTATATCAGTGAGGAGGACAGGAAGAGGGACGGATGCCCGTTCGCACCCAGGTGTCCCCATGCTTCAGGGGAGTGTTTCTCCTTCTCTGAAGTGATAAGCATTTCCGCTACTCACACTGTCATGTGCATTCTCGGGAGGCTTGGATGATACTTGAGGCGACGGCAATAACAAAGGACTTTCCCATGCGCACCGCAAAGAAGTATTTCCGTGCCCTGGACAGAGTCTCCTTCTCCCTCGGTGAGGGCGAGGTGCTGGGTATTGTCGGTGAGTCCGGCTCCGGAAAGAGCACGCTGAGTGAAATAGCAGGAGGACTGCTGGCTCCTACCCATGGAAGCGTATTCTATCAGGGGCGTGATATATCCACCCTGACAGGAGAAGAAAAAAGAGATTTCAGACGTTCGGTACAGTTCATCTTCCAGTCTCCAAGGGAATCGATGAACCCGTATTTTTCAATAAGATCGGTTCTCTCGGAACCTCTTAAGATAAACTATCCGCACATCACGAAAGCAGAATGTGAGGAGAGGATATCATCAATGCTCAGGCGTGTCGGTATGGATCCTGCTAACACGCTCTGCTACAGACCTTCCCATTTCTCGGGAGGGCAGCTTCAGAGGATTGCCATCGCAAGGTCCCTGCTGCTCTCTCCCAGAATACTCATCTGTGATGAGTGCACGTCATCCCTTGATGTGTCCCTTCAGGCACAGATACTCAACCTGCTTTCTTCACTCAGAAAGGAAATAGGGCTTTCCATGATTTTCATAAGTCATGATATTTCCGTGGTAAGGTGGATCAGTGACAGAATAATGGTGCTGAAGGACGGAGTGTGCGTGGAATCGGGTCAGAGCGATGAGGTCATCTCAGATCCGAAGGATCCATACACCAGGCTTCTGGTGGAAACATCATTCATGAGGGAAAACACATGAAGGTAACGGTACTTGGAGTATATGGCGGTTACTTAAGGGCAGGAGGTGCAAATGCATCCCTTCTTCTTGAAGAGGATGGCACATCAATCGTAATTGACATGGGATCGGGAGTGCTTTCCCAGCTTGAGAAAGTAACCTCACTTGATAACGTGTCAGCGGTAATCCTTTCACATGCCCACCATGACCATGTTTCCGATGCCCCCGTTGCGGTATACGGACGCCTTATTTCCCGTCAGCTGAAGCGTCAGGTCGGCATACTGCCTTTTTACGGGCCTGCCGATGAAAACCTTGCGTCGATGCTTACCCTGGATGATGTCTCATCCTGTACCATCATCAATGAGAACACTGTTCTTCATATCGGACCTTTCAACCTTACGTTTTACGGAACGGTTCATCCTGCTGAGTGCTATGCCGTAAAAGCAGTAGCGAAAGGAAAAAGCGTCTTTTATACATCGGATACCTCTTATTCGCCCGCCCTGATAAATGCAGCATCTGAACCGGATCTGCTTTTTGCAGAGTGCTCCATTCTTTCAAAGTATGGTCCGGGAGCGAGAATGGGACACATGGACACTCATGAATGCGCCGGCTTCATAAGGGAATGCAATCCTGCCAGAGTACGCCTCATACACATCCCGTGCCATGGCGACATAAAGGAACTGGAAGCTGAAGCCGGATACCCTGCTGCGGTCATGGGGGAATCTTTCATCCTATGATTTTTCTTATCACTATGTGCATTTAATACAACATTTTGCACTGTTGATGTTGTATTTATGTCTTTTTATGCAACATATATTGACCATATCCAGCCAAACATGATAAACGGATGGCATCAAATCCTAATTCTGGAGGCAGAAAGATGAAAAAATGCATCACTATGATCCTGATGCTGGTCCTCGTTCTCACATCCGTATTCGCTCAGGGTGCAATGGAAAGTGAGAAGATCCCCGTAAAGGTTCTCATCCTTCCCAAGTTCGAGATCGGTGACATTACAGGAGACTTCCCCGGTGAAGCTCAGTATTACTACGACGCATACGTCAAAGGCGGAGATGAGTATGAGATAAAGGGTGGTTTTGAAGGCAATCCCCTATATGTGAAGGACGGCGTTGCACTCTATGTAACCGGTATGGGCAAGGTAAACAGTGCCCTTTCCCTTCAGGCAGTGCTTTCCGATGACCGCTTTGATTTTTCAGAGTGTTACTTCTTCTCAACGGGATGTGCGGGCTCCGCAACCGGATACACTGTCATGGGCGATGTCTTCGTGATCACAGCATGTGCGGATTTTGATCTGGGACACCATGCCGATAACCGTGAGATGGCTGATCAGGATGCAACCACCTGGTTCCATGATGAAGGATATGATTCATCAGCCTTCAAGCTCCTTAATCAGGAACTTACCGATAAGGTATATGAACTTGTGAAGGATACTGAGATCTCAACAACAGAAAAAACCAGAAGGGTCATGGCCCTTACATTTGACAATGCCGAATGGGCCGTCAGGGATCCCAAAGTACAGAAGGGTACGACCGTTTCAGGTGATAACTACTGGAAAGGTGCTTATGATGAGGCAAATGCCCGTCTCATCTGCGTAACCTATGGTGCACCCGATCCCTATGCACTCACTGAAATGGAGGATGTGGCACTTGCAGTCGTTCTTGACCGCTACGGTTATCTTGATAAGTACATCATCATCCGCGACAGTGTTAACATGGATGTCTTCCTTTACGGAACGAATCCGGAGAATCTCTGGTCCATGGATGACAGCCTTGCATCTGATGAATCTGTTGAATCGGCAGATGTATTTGCAACTGCGAGGAAGAATAACTTCCTTGTTGGCAGCAGGATCGTGGATGCAATCATAAGCGGCAATCTCTGAGATATATGCAGATTCCTTATCAGCCTCCTTGTGGGGCTGATTTCTTATGTCATAAGATACTGGAAAAACACATCAAACAGTGATAGTATCATC
>JBJEWN010000071.1:0-23266 GCA_051885075.1 Bullifex sp. | reverse complement strand
TCTTATTGTGCTGCGTCCTCAATATTCAGTGAAGAACTTTCCACTCTTTAGAATAATAAATAAATGGCGAATTACCAAGAGTTATCTTAATGCAGGATATCAGATGCCTCCGGTCTACTATTACAGGGACAAGGACAAGAGGGAAATTGATTTGATCGTGGAAGACGGGGACACGCTTTATCCTGTAAAAGTGAAGATGCATGAGTTTCCGAAGATGAGTGACATCAGGCATTTCAGGATTCTGGGCAGTATCAATGGCAGGAAGCGGGGACAGGGCTGTGTGATCTGTTTCTCGGAAAATCCCGTACCGCTGACAGAGGATGTGATGGTTATCCCAGCGGATATGCTGTAAGGGCAGGCCATGAGTGTTCAGGATTATATCGACGGCCTGGCGGAAATGCTGAATCAAGTGTGAAGGATTCTGTCTGCTTCATGAGTAAGGTATTTCCTTCCATGACGGAAAAGATATCCTTCTCAATGCCTGTGCGGCTTTGCGGACGGAAGATGACGGAAGGCTATATTGCCGTGTCATTTCTTTCAGTTTACTTTTACGCTTGCAGAATCCCTCCATCATGCAGAAGCGGAAAGAGATGCATCAGCATACCATATGGATACTCATTCTCAGCTGAAGCGGTGAAGGAAGGTGCACGTGCTTTTCTTGCCGGTCTGAACTGAGAATCGTGTCAGAGCGATGCAAGCATTGCATCCAGTCCTTCCTTATGGAAGGAATGGTCGCCGGGAGGTGTGTCGAGGAATATGTCCCTGCCGAATATTCCATACATCCTGCGGGCTTCTTCCAGCTGTTCCATGGTGTTTATGATTCCCCTTCTTCCTTCCAGATGATCTTCCAGGCATGCCTGGATCGCCAGAGGGCGGGGTGCGATCATCCCGGCAAGGTCACACATGTCAAAATGACGGAAGACTCCGTGAGGGTAGTTGCATGCACAGTTGCCGTTGAGAACCACAAGGGAATCCCTGAAGCCGTAGAAGTATCCGGAAAGAATGGTGCGCGTGATGCGTGTATCGATTGCTGAAGCATAGAGTGCCTGCATTGCTCCTCCGGAAAAACCTATGACTCCGAGTGGGTCCGTCGGGATGTCATCCCGTTCTTCCAGGTAATCGATGATACGTGATATGTCATACACAAGGAGTCCCATCAGGGAAAAGCCAAGGGCAGTCGCGACATGGGCAAGGGAAGCGCATGAGGATTTCAGGTATTTTTCACTCTCATCTCCCTGCATGAATTCCTCGCGTCTTTCGCCGAATCCCCGGCTGTCCGGGCAGATGGTGATGTAGCCCCGTTCTGCCATCTCAAGACCGTAATCGTAACCGTAGTGCACGATTTTTTCCTTCACGGCTTCACAGGAAACATCACCTGCAACGGTGGCTTTTCCTCCTCCGTTGTGGCCGGGAAGGGCAATCCAGGTACCCTTTGGGTTCTCAGGGTAGAGAATGAACATCGGAATGACGACATCTTTATCCACTGTGATGAGAATACGCTGCCTGCGGATGTTTCCATCCGTCAGGATTTCTTCCTTAAGGACGGGAGAAAACGGAACACTTTCCGCTTCAATTTCAATGAGGGGCATGCCAAGAAGCTGTCTCAGCTTTTCCCTGGCATCTTTCTGCCAGGTGAGAAAGTCATCCTTTTTGTATGAACCGCGATACCCTGAAAGGCGGTAACTGCGCTCCATACGGCTAATCATGTTCTCAATGGTCGTGTAATACTTATCGAAGTGTTCTGTCTGCTGCATGGTGAAAAATGCTTCCCGCCAACCGGCAGGAAGCCTGTTGTTCCGGTTACGTTATCGGAGCCGGATTGTCGATGATCAGATCGTTGTAGATACCAAGTTCCTCGGCACAGCTCTTTTTACCGCTGGCCACATCAAGAATCAGGTTGTAGACCTGAAGTCCCACATCGTGGAAGTTCCCGTCCCCTGTGATGATATCACCTGTATCGATATCGAAGATATCAGGCCACTGCTTCCTGATATCGTGTCTGGTGCATAACTTGATGACCGGTATTTCCTTCAGGCTGTATGGCGTTCCGCGGCCTGTTGAGAATACCTGCAGTCCGATTCCGGAAGCAAGCTGGGTAGGCCCGCAGACGATGTCCGATGCAGGGGTGGCTGCAAAGACTGTACCCGGCTTCGTCGGGATTTCCGCAGGTCCTATGACATCCGCAATCGGGCCGTTTCCTGACTTCGCGATCGACCCCATGGATTTTTCGATGATGTTGGACAGTCCTCCCTTCTTGTTGCCCGGAGTTGTATTGGCAGCCCTGTCCACTTCACCCTTTGCCAGGTATCTGTCGTACCATCCGATTTCCTTTTTCAGCTTCTCGACCGTTTCATCATCCTGACAGCGGTCTGCAATGATGTAGACTGCATCCCTGACTTCCGTGACTTCGCTGAAAAGACAGGTTGCCCCTCCCTTGCTGAGAAGGTCAAACGCATAGCCGATTGAAGGATTGGCACTGAGGCCTGAGAAGGCATCGGAACCGCCGCACTGTGTTCCGACACAGAGTTTGGAAAGAGGAAGTTCGACTCTTTTCCTTTCGTTCAGTTTTTTTAGCTTTTTCTCAGCCATCTCGCATATTGAGTCGATCATGCCTTTGAATCCGTCGCATTCCTGAAGGACTATGACGTTGTCACTGTTTATCTCATCAGGCTCGAGCACCTGTGAGACCTGAAGCTTTTCACAGCCAAGGGAAACAAGCATGATCTCATTGCCGAAATTCGGATGGTGGGCAAGGTTCTTCACGCTGCGGATGGGAATTACCGCATCCGGGGCATTGATGGCAACGCCGCAGCCGTATGGATGGATGAGGGCCGAAACCTCATCAACATTCGGATACTTGGGAAGGATGGTCCTTCTGATCCTGTCCACTGCAGCCCTCAGGGGACCTGCACAGCACTGAACGGTGGTGGAGATGCCGAGAATGTTCCTTGTACCTGCAAACTTGCCGGGACCGTTATCATATCCCATCCAGGTTTTTCTTTCAGGATCGTATTCGGGGATTTCTCCCTGATGACCTGCCTTCAGATCCGATAACGCAGGGGATGGAGCGATCTTGAGCATGTGCTCGTTGATCCATCTTCCCGGTTCCACGTCTTCCAGAAGGAAACCCAGGACGACACCGTAGCGTACGCAGGCTTCACCTTTTTTTATGCTTGCAAGGGCAACCTTGTGCCCCTGCGGGACATCCTCCAGCAGTGTGACACCCAGCCCTTCCAGACATTCGCCTTTATGTGCATTGGCGATGACGACCGCGACATTGTCCGATTTGTTAATCTTAATAGCTCTCATCGTTTTGCTCTCTGTCAGCTTACTGACGTTCTGGTATTGTTTTTTCATAAATTATGCAGAAAAAAAACCGGTAATTCCATAATTTTTTTCCGGGGACAAAGGAAGGAATATCACTGAAAAGAGCAAATTATGATACTTTTCTTCGACCTGATTCATGAAGACACAGAAGAGTCCGTCTTCGTCGATCAGATTATTATTTACTGTACATATAAGATGTTATTTTAGTTTTACTTAAAAAACCGGCAAAGTGGCTGAATCCTGCCCGGAGGAAGGAAGGAAAGGATATTCTCCTGTATTCACATCAAAAAGTGATACAGAAAAAGAGGCGTGAAAAAGAGATGTCAAAAAATGATACAGTTGTCAAAACAAACCACTTTCACTGCTTAAAAAATTAAATGAAAATCAAAACAAAACACCTTCGGAGGAAACTTAATGAAAAAAACTATTACCATCCTTCTGTGCATTGCAATGACATTCTGCGCATTTGCAAATGGTCAGTCTGAAACAGCCTCAGCTGCTTCCAGCATCAGTGAGTCCGGTTTCAATACCAGTGAAACCCTTACATTCGTTATTCCCGGTTCCGCAGGTGGCGGTACGGACCTCGCAATCAGAACAATGGGTGAAGGCCTTACAAGAATCTTCGGCCTCAAGATCAACTATCAGCAGATGAACAACACCGTCGGTCACCAGACAGTCAAGAATGCAAAGCCGGACGGAAACACGATCATGCTTGCAACCGCTGCCCTCATCACTCAGTACATTACCGGTTCTTCTGAAGTCAATCCCCTCGAGGACCTCACACTCATCGCCACACTCGATGACAACGGTTTCTCATGCCTTGCAGTTCCCGTTGATGCTCCATACAACACATTCGATGAATTCCTCGCTTATGCAAAGGCAAATCCCGGTAAGATCAATGCAGGTATGCCCGCAAACGGTTCCAACACATTCATGTTCGGCAGACTTGAGGAAATCTTCGGTATTGAACTCAACCACGTAGAAGCTTCAAAGGAATCCGACAGACTTACAATGATCGCAGGCGGCTTCATTGACATCGGCGTTGTTTCCCTCGGTAATGCCCAGTCCTATTCCCAGGCCGGTAAGCTCAAGATCATCGGAACCGTTGCCGGTAACGGCGTGAAGATCGCTGATTCCGGACGTGACCTTCCTGATAACTACAAAACCCTCCAGGAGCAGGGCTACGAAGATGCATATGTTCTCTGCATGCACTACATCTATGGACCTAAGGGAATGGATCCCGTACAGGTTGAAAGACTCAATGCTTCCTTTAAGACCATCATCGAGGATCCTGAAGTCAACGCAGGCCTCGTCAAGATCGGACACATTCCTCTCTGGCACGACCTTACCGAGTCAAAGAAAATCCAGCTGGAAGAGTATGAAGCAACTCTTGCTACCGGTAAGTCCCTCGGACTTGTTGACTGATTAAGTCTGAACCGGAAAAAAGCGGGTAGGTTTCCTACCCGTTTTTGATAAGAAACAAAAACAAGGAGACAAACATGAAGAAACCCCGCAGAGACTTCATTACCGGTGTCGTAGGCCTTGTCGGTGTCGCTTTTTTCTATTTCCAGATACTGGATATCAAGAAGCCGGCAAAGCTCCTGGAACCGGGCCCGAGACTCATGCCTTATGTGGCACTTGTTATCATCTCACTGTCTTCCATAGCCCTGATAATCCGTGGCTGGAAGGACAGGGAAAAGAGTGAGAAACCATATTTTCCGAAAGGCGGCATAAAGAAGATCACCAGATCCTACATTCTTCTCTGGCTCTATGCCATTGCACTGTCAATCTTCGGATTCATCATCTCAACACCTTTCGCAACCTTTGCATTCATCTATGACCTGAAGGGTGAAAGCAAGGTCAGGGTGGTATCCACGGTAATAATATCCATAGCCGTCACAGCTATTCTTTATGCTATGTTCGTCTTTGGTTTCCAGGTCAGACTCCCTAAGGGAATTCTTTTCAGCTGAGGTTGCCATGGCAGATTATCTAAGTGCAATAATGGTCTGTTTACAGCCAGTCAATTTCATCCTGATCATCGCAATGGTTGCCCTCGGTATCGTCTTCGGTGCAATTCCAGGACTTTCCGCAACCCTTGGCATCGCGCTCCTGCTCCCGATCACATTCGGTATTTCCACAACGACATCCTTCGTCCTGCTGCTTGCAATCTGGATCGGCGGTGTATCCGGAACCTTCATCTCTGCAGTACTTATCGGTATTCCGGGTTCCTCATCCGCCATTGCCACCTGCTTCGATGGATATCCGATGACACAGAAGGGACAGGCCGGAAAGGCTCTCGGCATCGGTATGACGGCATCCTTCATCGGATCCGTCTTCTCCATCATCGTTGCCACGATTCTCTCCCCGATCATCGCAAATGTCGCCCTGAAGCTCGGTCCGTGGGAATACTTCTCACTCTGTTTCTGTGCGATAACCCTGATCGCATCCCTTTCAAAGGGATCAATCTTCAAAGGACTCATGGCAGCCGGTATCGGTCTTCTCATGGGATGCTTCGGAAATGACCCGATCAACGGAATGTCCAGATTCACCTTCGGCAACATCAATCTCTACGGAGGAATCTCAACAGTAGCCCAGATGCTCGGTATGTTCGCAATGTGCCAGATCATCAGGGACTCCGCAAAGGGAGATGCAAAGATGCCTGAGTGTAAGGTTGAGGATATGAAGGGACTCGGTGTTTCCTTCCGTGACATCATCGCCAACATCAAAACAATAGGATTTGCTTTCTTCGTCGGTCTCTGGATCGGCTTCCTGCCCGGTATGGGTTCCGGTATTTCCAACATGGTTGCTTATGGCTATGCCAAGTCGATCAGCAAGGAACCGGAAACTTTCGGTAAGGGTAATCCTGCCGGTATCTGGGCATCCGAAACCGCAAACAATGCATCCCTTGGCGGTGCCCTGATCCCGATGATGGCTCTTGGTATTCCCGGTGACGGTATCACCGCAATGCTCATTGCAGCCCTCACGATTCATGGCCTTCAGGCAGGTCCCCTGTTCATGGTTGAGCAGCACGACCTTGCAATGCTCATCTTTGCATGTGTCCTTGTTTCCGCCATCGTGACATACCTCATCCAGATCGTCACAAAGCGCTGGTTCCCGTACATCCTGAAGATCCCATATCACTATCTGTACACAGTCATCCTGGTAATCTCATACATCGGTGGCTTCGGTATCTCCAGCAACATGTTTGACATCTATGTCATGCTTGCACTCTGTCTGCTTTCAGTTTTCATGAGCATTGCCGGTCTTCCGACATCACCGCTCGTACTTGCATTCATTCTTGAGCCGAAGCTTGAAGGTTATTTCAGAAGAGGCATCAGTTACGACCACGGTTCCTATGCGAAGTTCTTCACAAGACCCGTTTCCCTGATCCTTCTTCTTATCTCAGTGTTCTGCGTCATCTGGCCGTTCATCTCTGATGCGCTCAAGAAAAAGAAGGCTGCGAAGGCTGCAGCTGCCACACCGGATGTCAATGATGACTGATTTTCAAACGTATTCCTGAATTACCCCTGAGGCTGTCAAAGAAACCATAAGTTATTTGACAGCCTTTATTTATGATCCATTGACAAATAAAAGGGACCGCTTCGCCAGCCCCCTTGCTTTCAGATCTGATTATTTCCGGCTTCTGTATGTAATACTGTCCAGCAGCCCATCCATCTTCAGTTTTTCGAAATCAAGTGATACCGGAAGCCCCGGGGATGATGGAAGATACCATCTTCCGTCCCTGACTTCGGACATCTTGTTTGTGTACTGAACCAGTACTTCCTGAATCGGCTGATGATATTCAATGAACTGGTTATCATCAAAAACGGCACCATATGCAACATTTGCATAGGTGAATCCGCCGGAAGAAAGTCTGAGTCCATGACTGTCGGCATACTTTTTCGCTTTCAGGATTTCATCAACACAGATGTAGTTGGGCATCACGGGATTAAGATGTCTGACACCATGTTCGGCATACTGGACCAATTCGTAATATGAACGGACGGATTCGCCCATGGCTATATCCACATTGATGCCTGCCTTATCCAGTCTTGAGGAAAGTTCCCTGCACCCCTCCATGTCGTAGGCGTGAAGGGGTTCTTCCATCCAGGCCAGCCCCATTTCATGGGTGGCTTCGACGAAACGGAAGGATGTCTCTGCATCCCATCCCTGGTTTGCATCGGCTGCGATGAGAAAATCGTCCCCGACCGCTTTCCTGACTTTTTCGAATCTGACGACATCTCGTTTCCAGTCAGAAAAACCTGCAACCTTGATTTTTGTTCTTCTGTATCCCTCACTTTTGAAACGCAGGATGTCATCTACCAGTTCCTCGTCACTGATAAGGACCGAACCGCCGCCCTTGTAAACGGTGGCATAGTCTTTTGTGGCGCCTAGAAACCTGTGAAGCGGCATGTCATGAAGTCTGGACAGATAGTCAAGCAGGATGTAATCAATGCATCCCGCCTCCCTTACGTGTGCGCTCTGATAGCCGAAATTCCTGATGCGCCAGAAAATTTCTTTCCTGATTTCATTCAGGGTGCGGCTTTCCATTTCCAGGAGCAGCGGTGCGAAGAAGGTCAGGGCCAGGGGAGTGCAGGTCCCCTCTCCCATGTTGCCTTCGCTGTCGTAGACACGCATCCAGTCCCCGAAGAGACTGTGGGTCCTGACGCCTCCCGTTCCGTCTTTGAAAATACGGGGCAGGGGTATAGGATTCAGCTTGAAGAATTCCACTCTTTCGATTTTGATGAGGTCTTTGAAATCAGTTAAATATTCCATATTCAGATTGTACACCGCGGACAGGAATTTTTCACTTGAAATTCGTGTTTCAGAGAAGAAAATCATATGTTTTTTTATTCAATGATATTTCGAATAATTCCTTGAAACTACAGAAAAAACACTTAGTAAAACACTGGAGTTATGGTATAATCAGACAAGGAGAAAACAATGGATAAAACTGCTTTGAAAAATCAGATCCTGTCATCCGTGAAATACCCTGAAATTCCTGATGTTTCAATGGATGCTCGCACCTTCGGGATCATCCCGGACAGCAGTGAAAATCAGACTGAAAAGATCCAGAAAGCCATTGATGAAATGTCAGGAAAAGGCGGAGGAAAACTGGTCTTTCCCAAGGGTGTTTACCGTACCGGTTCCATCTTTCTCAAAAGTCATGTGGAACTGCATCTTGCCTCTGATGAAACTGTTCTGTCCTTTGTTTCCGAGGACCCTGAAAAGAACTATCCCATAAGGTTCAGCCATTGGGAGGCTTCTCCATGCTACAACTACAGTGCCCTGATCTATTCCTTCGGCCAGACAGATATTGCCCTGACCGGACCCGGTACCCTGGATGGGGGTGCCGATCATGATCATTGGTGGAACTTCCACCATCAGGTTGAGAACAGCTGGTCATCAAATGATGCGGATCTTCAGCTGAAGGCCCGCGGGGCACTCAGAAGGATGAATCAGGAAGGCGTTCCCGTGGAGAAAAGGATTTTCGGCGACGGCCACTATCTCAGACCGAACTTCATTCAGCCCATCAGATGCGAAAGGGTCCTTTTTTCCGGATTTTCCCTCCGCCGGAGTCCGATGTGGCAGCTCAATCCCGTCATGTGCAGAAGTGTCATCATAGAGAATCTTGATATATGCAGCCATGGTCCAAATAATGACGGATGTGACCCTGAAAGCTGTGACGGCGTCATCATAAGAGGGTGCCGTTTTGATACCGGGGATGACTGCATCAGCCTCAAATCGGGACGTGACAGGGATGGCAGAATTGCTGATATGCCATGCATGAATGTCCTTATCGAAGACAATGATTTTGCTGACGGACACGGAGGAATCGCTCTTGGCAGTGAGATGAGCGGAGGTATCCGCCGTGTCATGGCTGCAGGCAACCGCTTCTCCAGTCCGAACCTTACCTATGCACTCAGGATGAAAACAAATGCAAAAAGAGGCGGAATAATTGAGGATGTTGTACTTTCAGACAGTACAATGGACTGTGTGCATGGAGCGGCAGTGCACGGTACCATGCTCTATGAGGATGGCAGGCAGGGAGATACACTTCCCGTTTTCAGGAACATCAGGATCGAGAACATCACTGCCCATGGAGGGGACTACGGTATCTTCCTTGAAGCATTTGATGAGGTCCCGATTACAGGCCTTGTTCTTAAGGATATTACTATAGATGGTGCGGACAAAGCACTCAGAAGCATGAACTGGAAGGACGCATCTGTTTCTAACGTAAGAATTAACGGAAAAGTATTCCCTCGTCCCGGATGTGTCAGGATCCAGGGACTCCCGAAGGCCGGATCAACAGTGGAGGCATCAGCGGTGAATTGCGGCGGAAGGGAAGATGCTGCATTTTCCTTCACATGGGAAGGATTATCTGACATGTCCTGGACTTTGATCGGGGAAGGAAATACAATCCGGATTCCGCCTGAGATAAGGAAAATCAGGGTGACTGCCACGAATGGGGAAGGAGAGAATGAGACTTCCGTTCCTTACAGTGTCATCCGGGAAAGCGGATGGGGAAATGCTGCGGACAGGCTGCTTGCAAGGGGTGCGGTAATCCGTACCAAGCCGGAAGACATTCCGATTACCAGACACAGGCTTTCCGAAATGATTCAGATTCTTGCAGACAGGACAAAGATGACGGATCTTAAGGATTCGGAAGATGAAGCTGACCGCATTGCCGCAGGAAACAGGTTCCTTCCCGTAGGAAAGGATGGACTTTTCCATCCCGGAGAGGTCATAAGCAGGGAGGAAATGGCAACCGTATGCATGCAGGCATGCGGAGTCAATTACCGCAATGCTTCCTCAACCATGCCTGACTGTTCGGACAGATCGGATGTACAGAAGAACTACGGTACCAACGTGTACCGGAGTCTGTATTTCGGGTTTATGGAGACAGACGGGAATAACTGCTTCCACCCGAAGAAACCCGTCACTGAAGCTGAGGCAGTCATTATTCTGAACAGAGTCGCAGATTTCTATGGATTATAAGGAGATGAACGATATGTGGGATGAATATTCAAAATGGTTCCTAGGTCGGAAGTTACAGGATTTTCTTCAGGATAAAGCATGGAACTATAAGGATGATATCTGTATTCTGGCCTCTTATTATCTTTATAAGGTAACAGGAGATGAAGACTATAGGAAATTCATCCTGGACAGCTCTGCCTATCTGCTGAAGGACGATGGAACCATCATTAACTGGAGTGAGGACAACATCGACAAAATCAGCTTCGGAAAATCACTTCATGTGCTTTATGAGCTGACCGGAGATGAAAGATACAGGGATGCATACCTGAAGATTTACGGCAATTTCAGAACTTATCCCAGAACCGTCACAGGCAACTTCTGGCATAAGGACATCTATCCGAACCAGGTATGGCTGGATGGCCTCTACATGGGACAGCCTTTTTATGCACTGGTCTCTGGAGAGATCGGTGAAGACCGGACTGACGATATCATCAGTCAGTTCGTGAAAGCTGAGGAAATGCTTTACAACCCGTCACTTGACCTTTACATGCATGCCGTTGACTGTTCACGGGAAGCTGAATGGGCGGATAAGACCACTGGACAGTCCCCTGCTGTCTGGCTCAGGGCTGAAGGGTGGTATCTGATGGCACTCTGTGATGTTTATGAAATCCTCAGGGCGGAGGAACTCATTCCTCTTCTCAGGAAAGCAATCTCCGGCATCATGAAATACCAGGTGCCGGAAACATGGATGTTCCTTCAGGTTGTGGACAGATCCGATCTTGAAGGAAACTACTCTGAAACCAGCGGATCCGCCATGGTTGCGTATGCACTCATGAAGGGTGCAAGGCTCGGCATGCTGGAGGCGGATGATGCGCGCAGGGGAAAGGAAATACTTGATGGAATCAGGGAGACATACCTTAGGAAGGATGCTGACGGCATTCATCTTTACGGAATATGTGCCTCAGCAGGTCTTGGACCCGGTCCTGACAACAGGACTGACAGGACGGGACTTCCCGACTACTATCTTTCCGAGAAGCAGATGACGGACAACCAGCACGGCGCTGCGGCATCCCTGATGGCCTGGTCTGAGTATCTGAAAGCATCGGAATAATTCAACGGATAAAGATTAAGGAGAAAAACAGTATGAAAATCGGATTTATAGGTATGGGTATAATGGGTAAACCAATGGCCATCAACCTCAGAAAGGCAGGACATGAAGTCTATGTCTCCAACCGAACCATGTCTGCCTGCGACGGCCCCGTGGCTGCAGGCTGCATCGCTGCTTCCTATCAGGAAGTTGCCGAGAAAGCAGAAGTAATCATCACCATGCTTCCGAACGGACCGCAGGTTAAAAGCGTGATGCTCGGGGAAGGCGGTGTCGTCTCCATGATGAAGGAAGGACAGATCTTCATTGACTGTTCCTCAATTGCTCCGGGCATCAGCCAGGAAATTGCCAGGGAACTTGCTGCCAAGGGTATCAGGATGCTGGATGCACCTGTTTCCGGTGGGGAACCGAAGGCAATCGACGGCACGCTTGCCTTCATGGTCGGCGGCGATGAGGACGTCTTCAATACATGCAAACCCCTCTTCGACGCAATGGGTTCTTCAGCAGTTCTCTGCGGGGATGTGGGAGCAGGAAATACCACCAAGCTCTGCAACCAGGTCATAGTTGCCGCAAACATCGCTGCAGTTGCCGAAGGTTTCATGCTTGCAAAGAAGGCCGGCGTTGATCCTGATACTGTGTTTGCAGCCATCAAAGGCGGACTTGCCGGTTCCACTGTAATGAATGCGAAGGGACCGATGATGACATCAAACAACACAAAGCCCGGCTTCAAGATCGACCTTCACATCAAGGACCTTAACAATGCCCTTGAGACAGGTCATGCCGTAGGTGCGCCTCTTCCCCTGACGGCGGAAGTAATGGAGATGATGCAGACACTCAGGGCAGACGGGCTTGGCCAGTGTGATCACAGCGCACTTGCCAAATGGTATGAAAAGGTTGCATCCGCTAAGATTTATTAAGGAAGGGAATTTATGGACACAAGTTTTATCAGGGGCATCATCCCGCCGGTTGTCACTCCGTTCACGAAGGATGAGAAGTTTGACGAGGCTGCATTCAGAAAGCATATCGACTGGATGATCGAAGGCGGAATCGCAGGTCTGCTTGTTTTCGGTTCCAACGGTGAGTTCTACATGCTGGAAGAAGATGAGATGGAAGAGATCATCACTGTCGCGGTTGACCAGGTGAAGGGCAGGATTCCCGTATACATGGGAATCGGAGCCATCAGGACCAGCAAGTGCGTCAGACTGGCAAAGATGGGTGCATCAAAGCATGCTGATGGTATTTCCATCCTTCAGCCGATGTTCATCAAGCCGACTGAAACTGAGCTGAAGCTCCACTTTGAGACGATTGCCAGGGCTGTCCCTGACACACCGGTCCTCCTCTACAATAATCCCGGACGCACAGGTTATCCGATCAGTCAGAACGTAGTGGAGTACCTTGCCCACAATGTGGATAACATCGTAGGCATGAAGGACTCTTCCGGAGATATTTCCCAGACTGAGGAATTCATCAGGAGAAATGCCGATGTGGGCTTCAAGGTCATGTGCGGAAAGGACACTGTAATCTATGCAGGCCTTGCAGTCGGATGTGTCGGCGCAGTATGCTGTACTGCAAACTACATGCCTGAACTGGTCTGTTCCATCTATAATAAATTCATGGAAGGTGATCTTAAGGGCGCACTGAAGGCTCAGTTTGATCTGAATCCGATCAGACTGCAGATGGATGCATCCTCATTCCCTGTTGCAGCAAAGGATTATGCCAACATCATGGGGCAGAACGTAGGGGATCCGTTCCTTCCTAACCTGCCTTCTCCGGAAAACCAGATGACGAAGTTCAGGGAACTTCTTAAAAATCAGGGCCTTATCTGATATCATTCTTTCATGATCATTCTCCTGTCCGTGCCTTAAACGGACGGGAGATGGAATTACAGATCAACATTAGGAGATAATTATGGTACAGATCGGACTCAGACTTCATGATGCGGAAAAACTTCCCCTTGATGAACTTCTTCCCATCGTGAAAGGAAAAGGTTTTTCATGCGTTCACCTGGCGCTTTCCAAAGCACTTAAGGAATATCCATGCACTGCTTCAGCCCTTACACCGGGATATGCCAACTACCTCAGGCACCTCTTTGAGAGGAACGGACTTGATATTGCCGTGATCGGAAACTACCTTAACCTGGCAAATCCCGATCCTGATTACATGAAGACAGCCAGGGAAAAGTATTTCGCACACATCAGATTCGCTTCCCTTCTGGGCTGCGGCATGGTCGGTACCGAGACAGGTGCGCCCAATGCGGAATATAAGTACTGTCCTGAATGCCGCTCAGATGCGGCTTTCTCCCTCTTTTTGAAGGAGCTTAAGCCTGTAGTCAGATGTGCTGAGCAGTATGGTGTCACTCTTGCCATCGAGCCTGTTGCCAGACACATCATCTGGGGGCCGAAGAGATGCAGGCAGGCACTGGATGAAATCGGTTCACATAACCTTCAGGTTCTCTTTGACCCTGTCAACATGCTGGATCTTGATAATGTTGACCACAGGGACGAAGTATTCCAGGAAGCCATCGAACTTCTGGGACCGGATATCGCCATGGTTCATTTCAAGGACTTCGTAAGGGTCAATGAAGGCTATGGGCTGAAAAGCGTCGGTGCGGGAACAGGTGAAATGGATTATTCCAGGATCATCCGCTTCATCAAAAAAGAGAAACCATTCATCTATGCAACCCTGGAAAACACGACACCGGAAAATGCGGCGTGGTGCTGCAGTCACATGAAGGAACTGTACGACAGCTGCCAGGTTGACTGATTCATGAAAGAGGATGCATTATGCGTCCTCTTTTGCAATAACGAACGGATTCTGATGCCCTTCCTCAGGATTTGAAAGACATTGGAGACACTTAATGTATTCATTGATTATCATTGACGACGAAGAGGAAACCCTTGAAGCCCTTACCGATTATTACCCCTGGGAAAGCATCGGATTTGAGGTTATCGGTTCATTTAAGTTTGCAAATGTGGCCCTGAGTTTCTGTGAGAAGACAATGCCTGATGTCGTCCTGACAGACATCAGACTTCCCCTTAAATCAGGATTTGACATTCTCGATGTCCTCAGCACAAAGGAGAACAAACCCTTCTTCTGTGTCATGTCCGCTTATGATGAATTCAGGTATGCAAAACAGGCCATAAAGTACGGTGTTCAGGACTATCTGGTTAAGCCCGTTTCACTTGATGAACTGACCAGAACCTTTACAAAAATAAAGGAACTTCTTGATGCCAGGACTCCTCCTGCATCCAATAGCGGGGTGCAGGACGGCATTGAGAACGTTCTGGTCCGCAAAGCCATTGAACTGATGAAGAAGAGAACCAGGGAATGCACGCTGAGCGTTGCCGCGGATGAGCTGGGTGTCAGTGAGTCGTACCTGTCACGTCTTTTCAAGAAGGAGACAGGCATCAACTTCCAGAAATACCTGCAGGACATAAAAATGGCCACTGCCATCTCCATGCTTGAGCCGCCTGCGAAATACAGGAACAAGGAAATTGCGGATGCCCTCGGTTATACGGACAGCCAGAATTTCTGCAGGACTTTCAGAAAGGTCTATGGAATGACCCCGATAGAATACAGAAACAGCAGGAAGAAAAAACAGTGATCCGGGGCAACAGAAATCTCATCAGAATCTTCCTGCGTCATTCCTTCCCCATGCTTCTTGCCATCATCTTTCTGGGAATAAGCAGTGCTTCCATAACACTGTTCAGCATAAGGGAAACCACAAGTAAGAAGGCATACAGCACCCTTTCCCAGACCATCACCTACTATGATTCAGTCATGGATGAGCTGAATGCGGTAAACATCATGCTTATCCGTAATCCCGATATCCTTACCAATCTGAAACAGGTACATGACATATCAAAGATGGACTACCAGCTGTTCCGTGAAACACAGCTGGTAAAATCGTTCCTGGCATCAATCGCCAACACGAGGCCGACCATCAGTGCCATATTCCTTTATATACAGAACGACAGCGGATACATCCTTTACTCCGGAAGCGGTTATGAAACGCTGAAGGAGGTCGGTGAGGTGGAATGGGTTGATGAATACATGAAAAAGCCCATCTCCGAAACCATGGAAAGTGAAAGACATGGCAGCAATATCGTCCGGCTGTCCCGGCCAATTGTCGACAGGGATGATGAAAAGGTCGGAGTCATCATCGTTGATGTCAGGATTTCGGAGCTTACGAATCTGTTTGAAAACAGTAATGACAGAGCTGCCCCGTTCGTGGAGGTCTTCAATGAAAAGGGCGATCTGCTTTTCTCCTACTCAGCAGAGCCATTTGAAGAGAAGAACCCTTTCACCGTCAGTATGTCCAGTATCAAGTACGGCTGGGAGTACAGGCTTTCCTACAGCAGGAAGCTTCTGTTCGCTCCGTCCTACAGCATCATCTGCCTGACCGTTCTTGCCATTCTCTTCACTGCGGTTCTCGGGCTTGTGGTCACTTACAGGACGAACATAGAGGAAAGACGGTTCATCAACAACCTTATTGAAGCACTGAATAAATCAGGTGCCGAGCTTGAACAGCCAAAGGAAGATGAGAACATCTTTGTAAGACTGGATGACCTGATCCTAAAGCACTTTGTTGAACAGGACTATCTCAAGCTCAGGGCTGAAGCCCTGGAGTACAGGGCACTGCAGCTTCAGATCAACCCACATTTCCTGTTCAATACCCTGAACAATCTGTACTGGAAAGCCATCAAGACCAGCGGAGGGGAAAATGACCTGAGCCAGATGACCAATCTGCTTTCCAACCTTATGAAGCAGTCACTGCGCTTTGACAACAGGAGCGGAATCCCACTCAGGGAAGAACTGGAGTCCGTGGATACCTACATAAGGCTTCAGCACTTCCGTTTCAAGGACTCATTTGTCTTCAGCACCTCAATTCCTGAAGAATTCATGTCGCTGCCCGTTCCCTGGATGATCTTCCAGCCGGTTCTGGAAAATGCATTCAACCATGGTTTCAGGGAAGGTGAAACCCTTAACATCGGAATCAAGGCAGTGCGTGACGGGGATTTCATACTCTTTTCAATAACCGATGACGGCGTTCCATTTCCGGAAAACATCCTGGACGGTGTCAGGAACAAGAATGCAAAGGCTTTGGAATCATCCTCTTCGCTGGGCCTTCTGAATACCAGGGACAGGATAGATCTGTTCTATAAACATCAGGGAGAGATGAACATCTTCAATGAGGACGGGTTTGCCGTAGTCACATTCCGCATTCCATTGGAAAAGCAGCCTGAATGACTCAGCCAAGAATTCCCTTCCAGCTTTCCTTAAGCTCCCCTTCAACGCTTTGAGTATCCACATCTACAGCCACCTTCTTTTCAGGTTTTCCTGACATCCAGTCACCGACGGAACGTCCCTCATCGGTAATCTTCATGGGAAGCGTAAGGTACTTAAAGTATTCAGGGTGAAGTGCCGCACACACTGCGGAAGGATCATGGAGATAGCTGTACGGTTTGCCATGAAATGCAATGTAGAACTCAGTCATTTTCCTTATCAGCTGTCCCTTCTCACTTTTCCAGCCTTCAATGTCGGAAAGGTTAAGGTGTGACCTTTCAGTCACATCAAGAGGTATCTGGGTAAGGTCAATGGGAAGTGAGAACACGTATGAGGCACTTTTGGGATCCTTATAATAGTTTGCTTCCGCAAGCTGGGTGACATTCCCTTCCACCGTGAGTGCACCGCCCATTGAGATGACTTTATGGGGTATTTCTGCTGTCTCCGGAAACTTTCTGTATACTTCAGCCATATTTCTCAGGGGGCCTGTTGCCACGACCGTGAGATCACCGGGATGAGAAACAATCATCCGGCTTATGAATGAAACTGCAGGCTCATCTTCCGGTTTTCTTTCGGATATGGGAAAATCCACATCGCCAAGTCCGTTTTTCCCATGGATACGGTGAATGTACGGCATCACCTGATAGTCTTTCTTTCCTTCAGGAGCCTTTTCACCTTTAAACACGGGAACATCAGTCCTCCCGAACAGGTCGAGTATTGTAAGGGAATTCCGCGCAGAGGTTTCCGTTTCCACATTCCCGAATGTGGAAGTGACTCCGAGAAGATTGAACTTATCGCTGTTTGCAATTACATAGAGCAGGGCCAGTGTATCATCAATTCCGGTATCAAGGTCGAGTATTATGTTTGTCATGAGATCGATGATACTATTCCCTGATACAAAGAAAAAGGGGGAAACTTTGTTCCCCCTCATCTCAGATTCCCCTGTATGCCGAAAGATATTCGATCAGGTACGATGCCTGTGAGAGCTTCAGCTTTTCCTGAATCCTCTCAAGACGGCATGTGTTAAGCTCAATTTTTGCCTGCAGTACATCAGACTCCGATGCGCTTCCGTACTTCTGAAGAGTTTCCTTCTGGCTAAGTTTATTGATAAGGGTCTCTTCCTTAAGGTCGAGGTACTTTATTTTTGCAATGGCCATATCGCATGTGGAAAACTGCTCAGTCAGTGTCGTAATTATAGTGTTCACGGCTTCATCCCTGCTTATAACGGCATTCTGGGTGTTGCTTTCCGCACGTTTGATGTCATTCAGGGCCTTTCCTCCGTCCCAGAGCGTGGTTTTGAATGCCACCGTTATGGTTCCGTTGTAATCATTCTGACGGTACCAGTCCGTCTCGACCAGCGGGAGGCGGCTTCCGCCGTAGGATGCAGTGACCTGAAGGGCGAAGTCCGGTTTCCAGTAGACACTAGCTTTGCTTACCTTCTCACTGTATTCCATCGCACTCTGCATGTGTGAAAGCATCTGAAGGGTAGGCTGACTCTGACTTGTCGCACTCTTTATAAGCACGCTTCTGTCCTCTTCCGCAAGGCGGTAGAATGCATCCTCATCAGGTGTGAATGAAATCTCTTCCTTTGTAAGATCAAGAAGTCCCGTCATTGTCCTGAGACTTGTCAGGTTGGATGCGTACTGGGCATTTATCTCGCTGATCGTCACATCAAGCTGAAGTGCCTCGATCTCCGTTTCCTTAACATCCTGTTCAAGCATCACGCCCTGATCAAGAGCTGACCTTGCCAGTTGAACGAGACGGTCTGCATAAACCTTCTGCTCTGAGAGCAGTTCTATCATCTGATCCATGTAGTACATGGCGGCAAGCCTTGTCTTCAGTTCGGCATCAAGCTGGTTCTCGGTATCGGTAAGCTGAAGACTTCTTACGGCTTCGATTTCCTTATATGCATTGACTCCGTTCGTGATCTTGCCCCAGGTGAAGATGGGCTGCTGGATGGAAAGCTGGGTCTGATAGAGCGTGCTTTCCATGCCGTCATAGAGAGTTATGTACTGATTGTACGGAAGTCCCAGCTCCGATGCATTGATGGTTATCGGATCTATCGGATTAAGGATGTATGATCCCGAAACTGTCAGATCGATAGTGGGATGGTAGTTTGCTTTGGCATCCTTTGTGTCCAGCTTTGCCTGCTTAACTGTCTCAACCGCTTTCTGGAGGGAAGTGTTATTGGCCTTCAGTGAGCTTTTCAGCTCACTGTAGCCGTAGCTTCCTTCCTCTGCGGCAAGAGAAAAGAGCAGGAAGAGACATATCAGTGATACCAGTATCGTTCTCTTCATATTTATACTGTTCTCGTGATGGTACCTGCACTGATGGCAGTCTGCTGTGATGTGTATTCATTGGTGTTCAGGGAATAATCCGTACCGTCAATGTTCAGTTTCAGAGTATAGCCTGAAGCTGAGAACGGTGCATAATAGCCCTCATACACATGGTTTTCGTAATCGGGAGTGACAACCCACTTGTATGTGGTATCAGCAGTGATGGAGAACTGCCCGTGAGTCATCCTGTCGTTGGTGGTCCTTTCCGCGGCTGTCGTTGTCTCTCCAAGCTTTATCCGTTCATCATCCTTGACTGCATAGAGAATGACTTTGATACCGTCATCATCGGATGTACCTGTATCATTGCCGACTGCAGCTGTACCTGTGTTTTTATCATACCTTCCGCTTACAGTCGGGAACGTAAACTCAGTCTGCTTCGCATAGAGGTTTATCGTCTGAGTTCCCTGTGATGTGTATATTGCTTTTTCCACAGGAACAAATGTCTTTCCGTCCTTATCGCATATGACCCAGGTGGATGCACCGTCGGCATTCTGGATCGCATAGTTCTTTATCTTAATCCTCGGAGCGGCACTTTCCTCATTTTTGTATGACACATCGAATGTGTTGTCACTTGATGTCTTTGAGATGGTGCAGCTGCCGTCAGGAACTTCAAGGTCGGAAAGCTTCACTGAAAGGGGATCGGATACAGTGTCTCCGCCGCTGACGATGTTCGCAAGCGAGAAGCTTACTGTCGTGGACTTCATCGTGCGCGGGAATGCCTCCGTGTATGTCGATTCATTGGTGCTGTCTGAAGCAATGGTTATCGCATTTGAGTTTTTGTTGTAACCGTTAACACCGAAGCCTGCCTTGTAGATTATCAGGTAGAGGCTGATCCTGTCCGCTGTCCTGCCGAAAACCGGACTGTTGGTCTGCCAGAGAATCTTGGAAACTGAAAACTGTCCGTTATCGTTCGTGACGGTACTTGCAGTGTAACGTGACGGCTTTACGGAAGCAGACGCAACAGCTGCTTCGTAATCGGCATTGCGTGCGCCTTCATCGGTGTAGATGAATACCGTTGCCCCCGATATTCCGGTGTTGCTTGAGTCATCGAGACCACCCTTGTCTTCCTTTATGGTCCCCGTAAAACCTCCGTCAAATACGGAGGAACATGATGTCATGAGAACCAGTACCAAAAGAAATGTCATGATATGCTTAAACTGTTTCATATGTAATAACCTCTGCTTCTTTTTTCTGTTTTCTGTATGTTGTCTTCAGTTTCCTTCTTTCAAGGATGTAGTAGAGAACCGGCATCAGGAAGAGGGCAATGGCAGTGGTTGCCAGCAGTCCTCCAGCAATGGCCTGTCCCAGTGGAGCGTAGATTTCGCTTCCTTCTCCGGTACCGACTGCCATCGGTACCACGCCGAGCATCGTGGTGAGGGTAGTCATCAGGATGGACCTCAGTCTCGACTGGGCACCTTCAACAATAGACTCCTGAAGGTTATGAAGGTCAGTCTCATAACCAAGCTTGCCCTTTGCCTCGAATGCATCGTCCTCAATGTCATATCCCTGTTCGGTAAGGGCCTTCTTCCTCTTCTCATCGACCAGCATGTTCATGTAGTCGATGAGGATGATTCCGTTGTTTACCGCTGTTCCTGCAAGCGAGATGACACCTAAGAGGGATATCATGTTCAGCGTCGAGTTGAATGCAAGCAGTGAGAGCACGACACCTATGATGCAGAACGGCACTGTCATGATGATCAGAAGCGGCTGATCAAAACGCTCAAACTGGAATACCATGATCATGAATACCAGGAAGACTGCAATTGCAAGGGCCGTGAAGATTGGTCCCATCATTTCCCCGACCAGCTTGGATACACCTGCGACACGCTCCGTGACATCCGGATCAAGCGGATTTTCCGCAAGGTATTCATCGAGGCGTGATACGATGTCCTTCGTATTGACATCCGTCGTGGCACAGTTGATAGTTATCGTGTTTGCCCTGTCGATGTGGTTGATCTGGCTGATTGAGTTCTCGATTTCAAGATCGGCAACTGAGCCGAAGGATATGGTCCTTCCATCCTGAGTGATGACGGCCAGTGAACTTAACAGATCATCGGTGAGCATCTTATCCGTCACATCCGATTCAAGCCTTATGTCATAGCGTTCGTTCGTTGCGGAGTCGATATATGTTCCGTTATCAATTCCGTTGAAGAGAATGGCAGTGGTCATTCCTGCCTCATATGATGTCACACCAAGGGATGAAAGGTAATCATTGGAAGCCTTGATGATGGCTGAGTAGTTGTCGAATGAGGTATTCATCTCAACACTCATTACTTCGGGATCTGTCTTGAGGTAGTCAGCAATTCTCGATGCTTCACTGTAAAGCAGATCCATGTCCTCACTGACAAGGGTCATTGCATATCCGCCACCGCCAGTGACGTAGCTGACGAGGTTGTCGAAACCACCGTTAAGGACGTTGACTTCCGTGTCTGTCATGCACTCATCAAGGGCATACTTCACTTCCCTCATGATCTCATGAACATTCCTGTCCCTTTCCGCAACGGGCTGGAGGATTACCCTGATAGAGCCTGCGTCTGAGGATGATCCGAAGGAAAGACCTGATGAAGAACCTACCGTTGTGACTACGGTCTTAATTTCAGGAACAAGTTCCCGCACCACGGCTTCAGCCTTATCAAGCTGCGCTTCGGTCCTTTCCATCGTGTTGCTGGAAGGGAAGGTGAAATTGATGTAGAACTCACTGTTATCGGTGGAAGGAATGAATGCCACGCCGAGCTGCGCAACAGCCCAGACCGTCAGCAGAAGGACCGTAATGCAGATCGTGATGATGAACTTCCTGTTGTGAAGTGTCCAGTTTATCATCCGTCCGTAAATGCGGTTAAGCTTTTCCATTCCTCTTTCAATGATGTTTTCCTTCCTTTCAATCCTTTTTTCCGGGAGGAACTTCTTAAGAAGGTAAGGCATGACCACTATGGCAACGATGGCGGAGAAGCCGAGTGCGAATATGAAGCTGAGGGACACGTCCCTGAGGATCTGTCCGACAAGACCTTCGATCATCAGGATCGGGATGAATACGATGATCGTCGTGAGTGCCGATCCCAGGATTGAGACTGCAACCGTGTCACTTGCCCTGTAAATACTGGTGTTTACGGTATACAGGTACTTACCGTCCTTCTTCTGGCGGTAGTACATGTATGTCTGCTCCAGCATGACGATTGAGCCGTCAACTATGCTTCCAAGTGCAATGACTATGCCTGCAAGGCTCATGAGGCTTATTGAAATGTTCATGGCCTTCATGCCTATGAAGGTAAAGAGGATTGCAAGAGGCATCGACAGTGCGATCGTTCCGGTTGCCTTCGGGTCCCCGAGGCAGAGGAAGATTACTATGACTGCGATCAGAACACCGGAAATACCGGAAGAAACGACACTGGTCAGAGATGCCTTTATCGTTCTGGAATCATCGGAAATAACGTTGAATTTCAAAGCCCCGTTACTGTCTGCTTCCTGCTTCTCAATTATCTTCTTTATTTCTGATGTGATCTTCATCGTGTTTCCGTCTTCACGTTTGCATACTTCAACACTGATGATGTTCTTTCCGTCCTTCTTCGTGATGACATCAGGTTCAGGTGCAGTAAGCTCAACACTTGCCACATCCCTTAGCTTAATGAGCGTTCCGTCATCAGATGCACCGACTGTGATGTTCCTGATGTCGTCAAGGCTGTCATATGCGCCTTCAAAGCTGATGTCTGTGTTCTTGTTCTGATATTCTCCCGTTCCGAGCGGTATGTTTAGGTTGCTGTAGGAAAGCATCTGATAAACCTGCAGCGTTGAAATGTTTCTCTTCAGAAGCTCATCGGTATTGAGTTTTATTACGACCTTTTCCTCGATGCCGCCTGATACTGTAACAGTCGATACACCGTCTATCTGTGAAATAAGGGGTATAACCTCATCCTTGATGTAGTTGGTTGCACCTGCAAGGTCTTCCCCTGTTTCAACGGTAAACGTCATGATGGGCAGCAGTGACATGCCTCCTACCATGACCATCGGTTCACCTTCCAGACCATCCGGAAGGTCATCGGAAAGCTGTCTTATCCTGTTCCTGATCTCATTGAGCTGGTCAGTTGCCTCAACTCCGTTTGAAAATTCTACCTGGACGACACCCATTGAGTTGTAGGCATTGGATGTCATCGTTGAGAAGTTCGGGAGTGTCACGAAGTCCTCTTCCAGTATGTCTATGACCTCGCGTTCAACAGTTTCGGCACTTGCTCCGGGATAT
>JBJEWN010000070.1:0-4932 GCA_051885075.1 Bullifex sp. | reverse complement strand
TTGATAAGTTCGTTGTACGCTTCAGACGTTTTTTCCTTATCAGCGGTTTCTGACAGTCTTGTGGACGTTTCAGAACGCACCTCGTATAATTTCTCCTCCACAGCCTTTGAAGCGGTGACAGAGGCCTTCTCGGCCCGCATTTCCACCTTTCTGACTTCCTGAGCCTTCCTGATTTCCTCTTTCTTCTCTTCAAGCTCGGTTTTTGTCTTTCTGAGCCTGTTTGATTTGATTCCAAGAAGAGCAAGAAGTGCAGCTATAACAGCAACTCCTGCCCATCCGATCCAGACTTTGATTTTTGCCCACATAACACTACTCCTATATAAGCCACCCTTTAGTCTTGATGTATTTCTCCAGCGCATAGCGCATTGCATCCATAAGGTGGTCGTTATCATCACCTGGCTCGTTGAGTTTCTTCCCGAACTTGTCCTCTTTCCATGTGTAGGAACCAATCTCAGTTAAGAACTTCACGCAACGTGGATGAACTATGATCTCCAAATCCTGTATCCACTGTATGCCATTAAGTACGGAGTCACGGCCTTTCTTTGCCGGATATACTCTCAGGCCATACCCCTTAAGCTCATCAATTGACTTTGGTTCAGCAGAGTCAGCAGTGATTCGCTCCTTTGCATACCCCATGTCCTTGATCTCTTCATAAATCTTTCTGTTTGAGAGGCCCTTTTTGTACATCTCATCCCAGACATAGAGCCTTTTACCCTCAAGGTCCAGGAAGCCGATAAAAAAAGCGGATGGATCATTGGTATACCCAAAGTCCAGTCCGCTTACTGTAATATAGCCTTTTACTTCACTCTTGGTGAAAGGTTCTTCCCTCCAGTTTTCATAGATAAGGCCATCTATCACACCCCAGTTCCCAAGCCCTGCGACCTGATAACGTTTAGGGTTACGGATCTTCATGTCATCAAACAGCTTTCTGTCACCCTCATCCAGCCATTCGTTGCAACGGTATGTGGTAGTCATTGCAAGAACGCTGTCATTTGGAGTATCAAAGAACCTTGCTTTTAACCAATGGTGCTCGTTCCACGGGTTGAAAGTTATCGTTATACGTTTAAAAAGCCCCTCAGGAAGAACACCACGGATTGATTCGTCTATGGTATCAAAGTCACTTTCACGTGTGATCTCGTATGCTTCCTCGATCCATACAAAGTTAATGTATCCGATCGGCACTGAGATGGACGTCAGCTTTAACGGATCATCCAGACCACGGAAGATTATTCTCTGTCCGGTTGGTGTATATACCAGCTCCAGTCGGCTTGCCGTTGATTTCCATAGGTGTCCCACACCCAGGCGTTCCGTTGCCCATAACAGGTCCGCAAAACAGCTGTTTCTCAGTGTTCTCTCGGTTTTACGGATAACAAGGGTATTTGAATCCGGATATTTCATCATGTTGTAGATATGCCAGAGGGCCGTTGTCTTACTCTTTTTACTTCCACGGCTCCCTTTACACACTACATAGCGTTTCTTTGACTTCCAGAAAGTCGCATAACCTTTTCCAACTACCTCGGGAAGGTTAATCTTCGTTATCTGATTCTCCATCATCGTCCACCAACTTATCCTCACCGCTGAAGACGACAGGAAGAGCACCCGCTATATCGACCCTGTTTGCAATACCCTGACCGCTTGTGTCCCTGATGAACTGAAGCGCCCCGGTATCTCCCTTTAAAGCCTTCTGAATCTGTCTGATCAGCAAGGCCTGCTCCACGCTCACGTTCTTTCCGTTAAGCGCAGCAAAGTTACGGATTGCCTCGATATCTGCTGGCTTTCCCTTCTTAAGTGGCATACCCAAGAGGATATTCAGGGATTCTTTCATATCTCGTTTTGCCCTTCTTACTTCAGCGGACTTTAATCCTCCAAGCCTTCCAAGCTCCCTGGCATTATCCCTGTTGATCGGTTCTCCCATTTATTTCACCTCAAACCTGTAAAATCTTCTTTCTTCAAAGCTTTCCCAGTCAGGAAAGACGGATGTATATATTTCATTTGAGGATGTAAGGATATACAGAACCTTGCAATAGCACTTTCTCTTATTGTCCCATATCCACATCCCGTCTTTGATGTCTTCAATCTTCAGGGCTTTATTGATCATTTACCCTCCAAGCTGTATCAGCTCATTACGTTTTAACCGTACTGTTTGAAACGACGGCTCCCATGTTGCGAACCTTTTGTTCTGATCAACCCTTGGAGCACTTCCTTTTTCTATCAGATCCACTGCTTCACACAGCATCTCAACACCTATCGGAAAGAGGTGCTTCCACAGTTCGTGATAGTCCCATGCCTTATCAACGAATACTACACGCTGAGAAAGTATCGGACCACCGTCAACCGTCTCATTCAGCCAGAATACGGTTCCACCCGTGATGGCATCATTCATTGCAACGGTCCATCTGACTGCATCCTGCCCCCTGTGTCTTGGAAGGAGGGAAGGATGGAAGCCTATTGCCCCATATTTTGCTTTCTTTCTGATCTTGTCCGATATATACCAGTGTGAGTGTGCAGCTATAACAAGGTCGGTATCATCCGGAATATCACGGGATGTCAGTTTATCGCAGTCACTTACTACAGGAAGGCCAAGCTTAACGGCAAGGACCTGCATCTTGTCATAGAGCTTATCCTGCGGAGGCGGAGCAACACCTACTATTTCATGGCCCCTCTCATATAACGCTTTTAATACTTCACGCCCAAAGGAACGCTGACCGCATATAAACAGTTTCATGATATCACCCGCTCTCCTATATACTTGAACCCCTGTACGGCCCTGAAATGGCCTCCGTAACCGCACATAGGACCCTTTTTACCTTTCAGCATTCTTGACTTCTTAATCGTGGATGCACTCTTTTTCTTGTTCCCTCCGTACAGCATCTGACTGACCTGGACCCACTTATTGCTTCGTCTCAGTGCCATACATAGCTGAGGATGACTCGTGTGAAAATAAGTCGGGTATTTTCTTTCCTTTCTGCCGTGCCCATCCAGGTGGTACTGGCATATAAAGTTCAGAAACCTTGTTCCGACTCCTGCGCCCTGCCATTCGGGCATGGTTACAAGCCGGGTTGCCCTATACCCGTTTATCTCAAAGCGAGGGGATACAGCTACATGACAGGCTAACTCCCCGTTCACGGTACCGATAAAGTATTCAGCACAAGGTGGCATCGCAAGATCTAGATAATAATGCGGTTTATAAAAGTGCCAGTAACTTTGGTCGACCTTCCAAATGTCAAGTTCGATCTTTGGCCGTTGCCGATGACACCCCCTTTGAAAGGTCTTTGTCTTGGTGTCTATTATCCAGTCGGGCTGGATCCAGTCCAGAATATCATAGTGGGGAGTCAGTAATACTACCTTCCCACCAGGATTTGACCTTCTCCACGCCTTCTGGAACGCCATCGAACCTATCTTTGCAATCTGGCGGTCAATAACACTCGTAAACTCATCAATTACTATTCTTTCAGGCTTCTCACATATAACCCGTGCAAGCCCGGCTCTGAATTGTTCACCATTGGAAAGTACCCCGAACGGTCTTAACCACGCAGGAACGTCACCAAGGCCCACATTCGCAAGCGCGCCCGTTACCTCGTTAAAGTCCCCGTTCGGTGCGATAGCGTCGATTATAGGCTTATCTGCAGGCCATCCCTTGGTATAGTCGTGGATTAAGTTCTCACCATCGAATATTACTTTACCGATTGACGTTTTACCGCTTCCCGATGGACCTACCACAACCCCGATATTCCAGTCGCCTGTAAGGTCCGCATCAATCTCAAGGTCGAAGTTGCAGCCATTCTCCGCATTGAATAAGCTTTTAACCCTTGCCGAGCGGTAACTGTTGAAATCACTGACTCTGTTATGTACCTCAATTCTCACGTTGCCACCACCTTGCACTCATAACCTTCCTCAGTAAGGCGCTCGTATATTTCCCTTTGCTCGTCTTCATCGGCACACATGACGATGACACCGTACTGTTCCTTGTAGGTGAAGCCGTTATCGCCCGGATCAGGAGTATCGTCACCGGATGGTTCCTCTATTTTGATATCAAAGCCAAAGTCGCCCATATCAAAGTTCAGAATGTCTTCCAGCTCGCTTTCCAGTAAATCAAAGTCCCACTCGGCTTTCTCACTTACCTTGTTATCAGCCAGGCGATAAGCCTTTATCTGTTCGGGAGTCAGGTCATCAGCAACGATACAGGGTACTTCCTCAAGTCCCAGCTTCATACAAGCTTTATACCTGGTATGACCTGCTATGATCACACCGTTTTTATCTATGACGATCGGAACACGGAACCCAAATTGTTTGATTGACTCGGCTACATATTTCACTGCTTCATCGTTCTTTCGCGGGTTATGCTCATACATGCTGATTTCAGAGAGCTTTTTGTTTACGACAGTCACTTTTTCTCCTCCTTTTCATGCAACAAAAAAGGAGCCAGGTTTATCCCAAGCTCCTCATTAATGTTTCTTATGTATCTCTGATTCTAATAGTACACTAAGAGAAATATAAACTGCTATAAAGCGATTTTATTTTATTGTATCCAAATATATTTTATAAAAAAATGACAGAAGCATCTCCCGGAACTTCTGCCATCCAAGTTAAGAGTTTGAACCAATTTCAAGTAAAACTACTTCAACGATAAAATCGTCTATGTTGAATTCCTTCCCTTTCTCTTTCGCCTCGGCTTCAAGCCGGTTGCGTTCAACTTCGATGAAAGTTTTTAAAGCTCTCCTTAAGATTTCCGACTCATCCATAAGAGCAACCTCCTGGTGGATGTGATTATCTATAAAGAAGCTAACTCCAAATGTATATCCAAATTATTTGATAGACAAGATAAAAAAGAGCTGACACACGAAAATATGTCAGCTTTTTATGTTTCAGTCCGTGATACTTAAGTAATACGACAGTTCCTTTATTTTGTACCGGCGAATAAGTCGTTTATTT
>JBJEWN010000069.1:0-4940 GCA_051885075.1 Bullifex sp. | reverse complement strand
ATCGGAACATCACGTCCCGCATAGTAGCGGGAGATATCCTTAAGCTCATTGAGATTCGTGGCACCGACCACTGCACCCAGTCCCGGATGTTCCTTGCTCATTGCCGCAATGAGGTGGGCAACCGCAATATACAGAGGGTAAATTTCCTTCTCATCGACGGGATCGATCATATGGAGGTTCTGAAGCACTGCTCCTCCTGGATTGCTGGTCCTGTTGAGGATGTAAACTCCTTTGTTCTCATATGCGAACGGGGAGATGGAATCAGTACCCATGTATGGTGAAATGGTTACTGCGGATGCACCCCATTTGTCAAATGCCTCAATTGCGTAGTTCAGGCTTGATCTCGCGATATCGCCTCTCTTGCTGTCAAGGATGACGGGAATGCCGGGGAAGAATCCATCCAGCATGTCAAGAACATCACAGAGGGCCTGGGAGCCGGAGAAGTCATCTTCCCTGGGGTTGTCAAGTGCGCTGTAGTAGCCGATGTTCGGCTTGAATGCGGCAGGTGAAACACCCTCAAGTCTCATCCTGTGGAAGAGTTCGTCAAAGAAGGAATTGATCCTTTCCCTTGCGCTTCCCTCACCGGGAAGTGCCTGAATCTGGGGATCGAGTCCCATGCATACGATATTGCCGGTGCTTTCAGCACTTTCACGAAGAATGTCAGTGTAGCTCATCATGTCACCTCTCTACCTTGGGAAATCCGTGGTTGATACCCCATTCAAAAGGTGCTTCCCTCCACTCATGGAGTGTTTCAGCTTCCCTGTCGGAAATATATCCGACTTCCACTGCCGTCCTGATCATGACGGGATATGAAAGAATCGTGTAGGGTTCACAGACCGGAGTGACCTTCTCAAAAGCTTCAGTTGCAGCATCAAGACCGTATGTGAAGATTGCAAGGCAGTAAGGTACAAGACCGTCAGCCTTGATGATTGCATCAACTGCCTGAAGTGAGGACTTGCCTGTGCTGATGAGATCCTCGATGAGGACGACCTTCTTTCCGCCGTAGGAACCGTCACGTCCGAGTCCTTCGATCTGGTTGCCAAGTCCATGATCCTTGCTTGAGGATCTTACATAGGAAAGGGGCTTATGAAGCCTGTCAGCCAGAGTTGTTGCATGGGGAATACCCGCAGTGGATGTACCTGCAACGTTATCGGGATCAAAGGCAAGGGCACCGAGCATGTCGGCAAATGCATCACAGATCAGGGCACGGTAAGATGCTTTTGCCAGGAACTGCCTGTTGTCGTTATATATGGGCATTCTGTATCCGCTCGCCCAGGTGAACGGATTGGAAGGGTTCAGCCTGATGGCTCCGAGTTCAAAGGCCGCCTTGGCCAGCTGTGGTCCGTAGTACTTCGTGATTTCTTCTATGGTTTTCATGAAATTCTCTCCTGTTTTTATTTGTCCTGCGGGCATTTCCTAATATTGTACGATAGATGATACCCGCTTTCAAGGATTGTCATCTCCTGCTCTTCCAGATTTCCTTGAAGGTATGGGTCTTACCGCAGTAAGCACACTCAAATGTACCTTCAGGAGTCCTGTGGAACATTGCAGGCACTCCTTCCCCGTTCACGGGATGACTGATGCATGCCTCATTGTTGCATGAAAGATCCTCGAAATTGTAGATTCTGGGCGGCATGTGCGTTCTGTACTTCGCCTCCACCTTGCCGTCCTTTATGATGTTGAGCGTACAGTGGGGTGCGACTGCAGCAAGGCGCTTCAGATCCTTTCTTGTGAGGGTGTAATCACCGGGGCGGAAGATTATTCCCTTATATGATCCGTCGGCGCCGCAGCTCACCCACTCACCGCCCTTGCTTTCGTCCAGCCCAAGAACATTACTGATAAGTCTCATGTGGTTCCTGATCTCACTGGGGCTTTCACCGCGGCAGATATGGTCAATTACGATACCGTCCCTGATCGGTCTCACGCCTTCAGAGTAGTTCTTGTCACTTTTCTTTGCATTTGTGACGGGAACGCTGATGATGTACTCCTCATCGTTCTCATCCTCTTCCTTCTTTTCAGTAGGGATGAAGTCATCACCGATCTTTCCTGCGATGAGGGACAGAAGTACCATCCTGCAGTACATTCCGTTTATAGCCTGACGCTCCCAGCCGTTGAGGCTTGTGTTGTCAAGGAATGTGGGAATGGTCGGATGCTCCTTGTGACGTGGAAGCGGATGATAGAATTTGGTACCTTCGGGAAGCATCGGGATGAACTCCTTGCGGAATGTGATGCTCTTTCTGAGGAATTCCTGCTTCTGGAGGATGCGCTCACCCATTCTTTCAAGCTGGGGACGGGTAAAGTACCACATGTGCGCAACGTCATTGCTTCCGAGGTACTCTTCAATTGAAGCAAACTCACGGACTTCAAAGCCGTTGTTCTTCATTTTCTCAAGGTAGTTTTCAGGCATTGCAAGCTCGGGAGGAGCTATAAGGTCAACTTTGACCTTATCAAAGAGCTTAAGACCGTCAGCCTTTGAGTGCACGGTCCTTCCGTGATAGAGGTCACCGACAAGGGCCACATGAATTGAATCGAAGTTCATGCCGTTGTCCTCAAGGAAGGTAAACTCATCAAGAAGTTCCTGAGTGGGATGCTCATGCTTGCCATCACCTGCATTTATGAAGGCACGCTTGACGGGAAGATTGTTCCTTTTGATGTAAAGCTCCGATTCATCATCAAGCCAGCGGCAGAGGCCTTCCACCTTGCTTCTGACTATGAAGATGGAGTTTGAATAACCTGAGAGCATGTTGAATGTATCGGCATAGCTCTCACCTTTGTTGATGGAAGAAGAGGAACAGAGCAGTTCGGACACCTTTGCATGGTGGAACTTGGCCGCATTCCTGAACGACTCCTTTGTCCTGGTGCTGTCCTCAAGGAAGACTTCGTAGATACCGAAGTCAGGGTCGTTGATCCTGAATTCATCCATGGTCTTCTCATCACCGGCAAGGATGGCATCCTTCAGGATGCGTACCTTCTTGAAGAAATATCTTCTCTCCTCTATTGAGAGATCCTCGATGACCGTGAGTGAACGGCCTTTGAAAACATTATCCATCATTCCTCCGTCAAAAAAAAGGTCCCATCGGAAAACGGGACCTGTGAATTCATAAGATTGAAAGGGAAACAATGAGGGTGTAAGCGTTAATCAAACGGTGTATGATGCTGGCATTTCCACTTCTCATCGTCATCTCCTAAAACGTGTAAGATATCAGATTTATGATATCACATCAAGTATCCTGTTCCTCTTGCTTAAGATACGGATATATCCTCGGAAGTTTGGGACCATTGGGACGCTTGCCCCTGTACTTCATGTCCTTCTCGTACCTTCGCCTGTAGTATGTGCGTCTGGATGTGAGAAGACCGACATGACTTACGATGCTTGTAAGATCATCGCTGTCCCCGTGCTTACCGGAGTAATATTCATATCCATAACCATAAGAGCCCTTCTTGCCCCTTCTCTGGTCGATGTAGGCATTGAGACACACACCCGTGATCTTGATGTCCGCAGTCTGAAGTGTCTGGATGAGATCGAGGAAGTAGTCCCTCTGCGTGATGCCAGCCCTGGTTACGATGATGACTTCAGTGCTTACCTTCAGGATATCCATGAGTTCGGAAGCGAATGAAAGCGGGGGAGCATCGAAGAGAATGATGTCATACATTTCCTTGAGTTTATCGACAAGGGCCGGGAACTCATTCTGAGCGAAGATGATCGAAGGAATCTTCGGCTTTGTACCGCACGGAAGCATGTGGAGGTTGTCAAAGGAAGGAACAGGCTGGATTATGCACTCTTTGACGGAAACTCCGTCCATAACGATGTCCACAAGTCCGAGTCCGCCCGGCTGAATGTTCCAGAACCCTTCACATGAAGGCATTCTGAGATCTCCGTCAACAAGCAGGACTTTATACCCCTGCTGTGCAAAGACTACTGCCATGTTGACCATGACACTGGTCTTTCCGATGTTCATGCCTGAAGAACATACACTTATGACCCTGTTGCCTTTCTTGCTTCCGTAAAGGGCTACGGATGCGATGTGCTTGTACTTCTCACTTTCAAAGGCATTGGGCTGATTCAGCACGACGGAGCCGAAATAGCGCTCCCTTGGCTTTCTCTTTATCATCGGGATCCAGCCAAGGAATGGAACTCCCTGCGGAAGCAGTTCCTTGATCTGGTCTATCGTATAGAGGGACTTATCTGTAAATTCAATGACAATTGCCAGAAGACATCCGAGACCTGTGCCGAGAACCGCGGCAATAAGGAGGATCATGGCCTTCTTCGGGGAAATCGGTTTCTCAGGCAGCTCAGCCATGTCGATCTCGCTGACGTTGTCGCTTATTGCCGACTCCTTGAGCTTTGCTTCCTGGAGCATCTGCATCAGTGTCACTGACATCTGTGTGTAAATCTCTACCTGTGTCTGCAGTTCTGAAAGCTGGCGCTCTATTTCGGGGACTGTTTCAAGGAATGCACTGTTCTTTTCAGCTTCACCGTCAAGAAGTACCACTTCAAGCTCTGCGGCAATCTTCTGAGTCATTGCCTTGGCATATGCAAGGGCGGTTGCCCTGTCTGCATCAAGCGTGTCTGAAATATACTGTGATAATTCCTTTTTCAGTGAATCGACGCTCTGACTCAGATTGAAGTACCTCGCTTCCTGTGAGGAATTAAGTATGCTCTTTGTGGTATTGGTCTGGGCAGAGAACTGGAGAAGATCATAGCGGAGGATTTCATCAAGACTGCTGCTGATGTCCTTGCAGTATCCTTCCACCTTACCGTCTTTCATGACATCCTCATAGGAAGGAAGTCCCTGGTACTGTGCCATTATGGCTTCAGCTTCCCCGATCTCCATCAGAAGGGGTGCCTTTCTCTTTATGAGGTAGTTGTAATTGACGAGTGCATCCTTGCTGTCCTGAGTGACCTGAAGGATGTTGTTCTCCACCTGAAATTCTGCCAG
>JBJEWN010000068.1:0-4940 GCA_051885075.1 Bullifex sp. | reverse complement strand
CGTCCGGATCCGTGAGGGGCTAGCACCGTGAGGTGCCTAGTCTACTCGATCTTCCATCGGTCAGAACTACTGAATGAAGTTGCTGATCATGTCTTTTCCATTCTGCCACACTTGTCCGGGAATATTCCCGGACGTAACTCAGTATTCATTTCCTTTTCACGGCTTTGCCGGAAGAGCATATTGCTTCTTCAGGGCAGACAAGGATACATAGGTGACATCCGACACACTTTGAAGCATCCATAATGGGTTTCCTGTTTTCGTTAAGTGACAGTGCCTGATGGCCTCCGTCCATGCATGAGATCACACAGCGTCCGCAGCCGATGCATTTATCCCTGAGGAACTTCGGATAAATGATGACATCCCTTTCAATTTCCTCAACGTCGACAACCTTTCTTATCATACCTCCGATAACATCTTTCAGTGTCAGATTTCGTTCCTGAAGGAAGATAAGAAGACCTTCCTTCAGATCATCGATTATCCTGTAACCATACTGCATCACTGCTGTGGTGACCTGCACCGATGCGGCCCCGAGAAGCATGAAAGAGAGGGCATCCTTCCAGGTTTCAATACCGCCCATACCTGATATGTGCTTTCCCTTAAGCTTATCATTCAGACTCAGCTCAGATATGAATCTCAGTGCGATCGGACGAACCGCATTTCCGGAAAAGCCACCCACGGCCACCCTGCCGCTCCCTGGCTCTATTTCTATCAGGCTCTTTATCGTGTTGATCGCAGCTATGCCATCTGCCCCACCCTTTACTGCAGCTTCGGCAGCAGGACTCATCACATCCACATTGGGAGTAAGCTTTGCAAGAACCGGAAGATCTGTTCCCCTTTTTGCAGCTTTTGTGAAAAGTTCGACCAGGCGCGGTGACTGTCCGGTGTCAGAACCTGTGCCATCTTCAACCATGTTGGGGCATGAGAAATTCAGTTCTATCGCATCGGCACCTGCTTCAGTCACTTTCCTGGATAGATATTCCCACTCCGCTTCATCACGTCCCATGATAGAGGCAAGGATGAATTTTGTCGGATAATTCTCCTTCAGTTTCCTGAATATATCGAGGTTTTCCTCCAGGGTATGGTCCGAGAGCTGTTCTATGTTCTTGAATCCTGTTATGGCTCCTGTATCACCTTTTATTGCCGAAAACCTCGGGGATGCTTCATGTATTTCCATCAGAGACAGTGTCTTGAATGCAACTCCTGCCCAACCTGCGTCAAAGGCACGTGAACACATATCGTACGTACTTCCCACTACAGAAGAAGATAGCAGGAACGGATTTTCGATTCTTATTCCGCATATTTCACTTTCAAGGAGTTTTTCATTTAAGATCATGTCTTTATCAGTCTGTACCTTTGAAAGCTTTGACATTATCTTCCTTATCGGCACGTCCCTGATGCATGCCTTCTCACATTTACCGTTACAGGAAACACAGGCTTCAGTAAGTTTCAGTGCTGCCCCTTTCTCATTGTCAAACCAGATGCTTCTGAGTATTCTTCCAGTATCCATTTCCCCACATGCCGCTGAACATGGAGGATCCATGCACAGTACGCATTCTGCCATGTCCTTCCTGTAAATCTGTTTATCCATGAATCATTCCTTTGATGTATTGTTCAAGTATAGTACGGATTTTCCTTTGAAGGGAAAAAACATTTTCTGGATTTCCTGTTAACAGAGGATTTACATGCGTTTATACTTTTTTTCATGAGTTACCGATTTTCAGAACTTGAATACACCCCTACCGATTACGATGTCCTTAAATCAAAGCTTGATGTTCTGACTGAAAGTATGATCACTGCACCCGATTTTTCCACGGCTGATGGTATTCTGAAGGAATACGACACCATGTTGGAGGAAGCGGAATATCAGTCGATGCTTGCATACATCCATTCAAGTCAGGACTCATCCGATGAGTTCTGGCAGAAATGAAGCCCAGGGTATGAGCATGCTTGACAGAACACCATTCCTCAGGGCTGTTACACTCTCACCGTTCAGATCTGATCTGGAGAACAAATACGGTTCCTTTATCTTTGACAGAATGGGAACACAGATAAAGACAGGTTCATATGCCCATGAGGAAATGGCAAGGGAAGCAGAACTCACAAGCCGATATCAGCAGTTAAAGGCAATGATTAGGGTTGAGTATAAGGGAAAGAGCTCATCTGAAAGTGAACTCAGGGCCCTCTTCACTTCACCTTCCAGGGAAGAACGGATTGAGTCAAGGAAGGCTGTATGCAGGACTTTTCTTGAAAAGAAGGATGAGTTTGCATCGATTCTTACCGAACTTGTTTCACTCAGAAACACAATTGCTTTGAAAAACGGTTATTCAGACTACCTTGAATACATGGATGATGTCTATTGCAGAACGGCTTACGGTGAAGCCGAGCTTGATTCCTTCGTCTCTGAAGTCAAGGCTGAAATCCTTCCCATCATAAGGGATATAAACAGTGAGACATGCCGCAAACTTGGTCTTGATGAACTCATGACGTATGATGCGGATGTATTTTTTCCTGACGGAAATGCAACGCCGAAAGGAGATGCAAAGTTCCTTACTGATGCTGCAAAGAGGATGTACGACTCTCTTGATCCTGAATTCTCCAGTTTCTTCAGGGCAATGTCTGAATCAGGAAGTCTTGATGTTGCTCCTGCGCCCCACAAAGTCGCAGGAATGGGTTTCTGCACCAATCTGAAGCGCGGCATGCTTCCCTTCGTATTCGGCAACATGAACGGCACGGATGATGATGTGATTGTCTTCACTCATGAGATCGGACACAGCTGGCAGGGATATCTTTCCGACAAGAAACTTTCACTGAACATGCAAAGGGAAACACCTCTTGACTCTGTTGAAATACCTTCAAAAACCATGGAGCTGTTCGCTTATGCTTATGCTGATGAATTCTTCCAGGAAGATGCCGGTAAATTCCGCTATTCTCACTTCCGTGGTGCAGTTAAGGAAATCGCGCACTACTGTTCTTGCCATGAGATGAATACCTGGATATACACGCATGTCGGTGCTTCCTTTGATGAGATCGTGAAGGCAGCCAGAAAAATTGAAAAGGAGTATTCATGCGGCCTTTCAGGAGGAGAGCTTGATGAATACACTGACAATGGGGCAAATCTTATAAGAAACATGGGAGTGTACATGTTTCCAAGATATCTCATCAGCTACTCGCTTTCCGAAATGTGTGCCCTTGATCTCTTTGCCCTGATGGAAAAAGACAGGGAAGCATGTATGAAGACATACAATGCACTCTGTTCATCCTGTGCAGGTAAAAGTTATCCGGATGTACTTGATGCCGCAGGGCTGAAGTTCGCATACACTCCCGGCAGGGTGAAGAGCACAGCTGCTTTCATCAGGGATTATCTGAAGAATCATTGATTATTGAACCTTTACGGCGCTATCATGTCTTTCATGATCGAGTACACATTCACGCCTGCATCTGATTTCAGGTCGGCAATTGATAATCTTTATACAATAGTCTCTCTTCTCAGAAGTGAGAACGGATGTCCCTATGACAGGGCACTGAAACCTAAAGACTCGCTTCAGGCCCTGCTTGATGAAGCATATGAATATCTTCAGGCTGTCAATGACAGAGATGCATCAGAATGCAGGGAAGAGATCGGGGATGTGTTCATCAATGCATGCATGCTTCTGCGTCTCCATGAGGAATATGGTGATTTCACACCTCAGGATGCAATAAATGATGTGTGTGCAAAGCTGATAAGACGGCACCCGCATGTCTTCGGTGAAGTTAAGGCATCTTCACTTGAAGAAGGCCTTTCTGCCTACTATGATGCCAAGGAAAAGCTCGAGGGAAAGAAAAGTGACCCGATTTCAAAGCTTGAACACATTCCATCATCCCTCCCACCACTGGAAAAAAGCTTTGAAATACAGAAGAAACTTGCAAAGACGGGATTTGACTGGCCTGATGTTCAGGGTGTGATGGACAAGGTTTCAGAAGAGCTTGATGAAGTTAAGGATGCACTGTCCTCCGGTGATGCGGACCATGTGGAAGAGGAGATCGGGGATCTCTTCACAGCTGTCGTCAATCTTGCAAGGTTTGTTCATGTTTCCCCTTCCCTTGCGCTTGAAAGGGCAAACACCAAGATAAAGAGAAGATTCACTGAGCTGTTCCGTCTGGCAGGAGAAAGATCAGTTACACTGGATAAGGATCATGTGGATGAGATGAACGCACTTTGGGATGAGGTTAAGCTTAAAGGTATGTGATCCTGGCTTTCACTTCCTCTGCAAATGAATCATAGGCATTGGACCAGTAACTTCTTGCCTTTGAACCATCACCCATTGTGAAATAAATGTCCCCGATGGCAAGGGCAAGCTCATCCTTGGATGAGTCATACCTTGAAAGTGCCAGTTCCAGGAGTTTTTCGCCTTCCCCCCTTTCATTGAAGAGTTTTATGGCTGAGATCAGCGCACTGTCAAACTCAGCATCATCGGTAACTGATTTACTCCACCTGCTGATTTCATATAAGATGCTCTCTCCTGATGCCTTTCCGCCCAGCAGCATCATCACTGCCTGCTGGTCGGTCAGCACTGATCGCATCGCGGCATAAAGCTCATTTGCCTCGCTGTACCGCTCTGTTTTCATAAGTGATGAAAAGTAAACAAGAGCCTCAGTGGCTGAAAGCGTGAATCGTGATGAAAGTTTCCGTCCTGCATAACATGACTCGGCAGGAGATGCGTAGAAGAGAATGATGCGCAGTGCATCACGGGTTTTCTGGTCGGAAAAAGTATCCCGGCACGCAGCATAAACCCTTGCAGATGAAAGTGCATCATCCACCCAGCCAAGGCGGAACTGGCTCATCATGCGGTAATACAGGACTTCAGGGTCTAGCTGGGAATGAAGTATTTTATCAGACTCATCCAGTATGACTGAGTATTGTCCCTGTTCATAGAGACCGTGAAAGTCAGTTTTCGGTGTGC
>JBJEWN010000067.1:0-4944 GCA_051885075.1 Bullifex sp. | reverse complement strand
GTGTCATCGTCTCTGATTCAGCAATTATGGTGCTGTTTTCATTCAGCATGAAGCAGTGATCGAAATAGCCGTCCCGTTTATCACCTGTCCTTATCGGCTTTCTTAAATCGAAGTCCGTGTTTTCAACAGAGACTATTCCCTTAGGAATTCCCTCGCTGTCAGTATCAACATAGCTGTCGGCGGGAATCATGATCGTGATGTTCCTGCTGTCTGTTTCCTCAAGTGTGAAGTAAACATGGTTCGTGATGTTGACAGGAGTCTTTTTATCACTTGTCATCGTGTATAGAAGTTCAAGGTTCCCGTCCTCAGTCACTGTGTATTTGAGACTTACGTCAATGTTACCGGGAAAACCTGAGCTTTCAGGGGAGTGGAGAATGAGTGTAACAGAGTCTTCACTCTGACACTTCAGTGACCACTCATGTTTACCGAAGTTCCTGGCACCTGAGTGGATCGAATGATTGCCTCTGTTCCTTTCCACATCATACCTTACTCCGTCCATGATGAAGAATGCATTCCTTATCCTGTTGGCAAAGGGACCTACTACCTGGGAAAAGAAACCATTGGTCTTTTCCACAGTGTCATACTCTTCCAGTGTAAGGACACTGTTTCTTCCATCAACACTGAATGTCTTTATCATTGCACCGTAGCTGAGGATGACGGCTTCGGTATTTCCGCTTCTTATTGTGTATTCCTTCATGATTGTTCCTTTTTGAGGTTTATCTTCTCACAGTATCATTTATCATGCAACTGATATAATGTTATCAGGGAGGGTGGTTTCATGTCTGAAATGGATGCAGTACAGGTTTCTCAGTTTCATTCTGATCCTTCTTCCAGGATATCAGAAAAGGAAATGCGTAAGAAATTCGGTATCACAGAGGATGATCTGAAAGACTTTGAGTCTGTTGATATTGAATGAGAAAAAACTGCATGGCGTTCTGCCATGCAGTTATGGTTTGTATCAGTAGTTTTTACCGCAGCAGTTCTTATACTTCTTTCCGCTGCCGCAGGGACATGGATCATTTCTTCCGATCTTCTGGGTAGTCCTTACGATCGTGTTGTTCTGCTGTGCCTGTGCGGTGATGTGCTCCTCGCGCTTTCTGGGACCGAGTGTGATCTGGGGCCCCTGGGAACGCTGCGGGGTGCGAAGCGTGAACTTCACTGCGATAGCCATGCGGCAGATGTTCTCTGTTATCTCGTTGAGCATCCTGTCATAGGCATCACCGGCCTCGTTCTTGTACTCAACAAGCGGGTTCTTCTGTGCATAGCTTCTCAGTGAGGCCGCATCCTTTATATCCTCAAGGGCATCGAGATGGTCGATCCACCTTTTGTCGATGTTTTTGAGATACATCTGGCGGAGGAACTGGTTGAAGAGCTCCTTTGTGATCTGGGACTCCTTCGTGTGTATGATCTCAGCTGCTTTCTCATTGATGAGCTTTGCGGCATCGGGCTTTGAAAGATCTTCCTCAGTTAAGGAGAAGTCCGTTGTGAACTCCCTTAAAAGTGCATCCCTGAATGCTTTCGGATCCTTCTCGTTTTCCTTTGCTATGCTTTCCACCAGATCTGAGATGTTATCAAGAACGCGGGCGGAAAGATCGTTGTCGGCCAGTATCTCGTCACGCTGCTCGTAGATGTAGTTCCTCTGTTCATTGAGGACGTTATCGTAGTCAAGTAGTCTCTTCCTGATCTCGAAGTTCCTTTCCTCAACCCTGAGCTGTGCCTTCTCGATTGCTCCCGTGAGCATCTTGTTCTCAAGGGGCTCTCCGTCAGCCATACCGAGCTTTCCGACCATGTTTCTGACGGTATCGGATGCAAAGAGTCTCATCAGCGTGTCATCAAGGGAGACGTAGAAGCGGGAAGTACCGGGATCTCCCTGACGGCCTGAACGACCTCTCAGCTGGTTGTCGATTCTCCTTGATTCATGGCGCTCGGAGCCGATGATGTAAAGACCTCCGAGGCGCTTTACTTCCTCATTTGCCTTTTCCCATTCAGGCCTCAGCTCTTCCATCGCCTTCTTTAGCTCTTCGGGAGATGCTTCAGTTCCGACCTTCTTAAGTGCCATGTGCTCAAGCGAGCCGCCGAGCTTTATATCGGTACCGCGTCCCGCCATGTTGGTGGAAATGGTTACTGCCCCCTTGCTTCCGGCTTCTCCTATGATGAATGCTTCCCTTGCATGGTTCTTGGCATTGAGGACTTCATGTTTTATGCCAGCTCTCCTGAAGAGGGCGGAAAGCACTTCGGACTTCTCGATCGATACTGTACCGACAAGCACGGGCTGTCCCGTTGCATGGATTTTCTTAACTTCCTCAGCGATTGCAAGGAACTTCTGCTTCTCATCGTAGTAGATGAGATCGGGAAGATCGACACGCTTAACGGGTCTGTTCGTCGGAACTACCACTACATCAAGGTCGTAGATCTGCTTGAACTCGTTTGCTTCGGTATCAGCGGTACCCGTCATGCCTGAAAGCTTTTCATACATCCTGAAGAAGTTCTGGAAAGTGATCGTTGCAAAGGTCTTGCTCTGTGCCTGTATCCTGACACCTTCCTTTGCTTCTATTGCCTGATGAAGGCCGTTGTTGTAACGGCGGCCGGGGAGGATACGTCCTGTGAACTGATCGACGATCTGGACTTCACCGTCCTTTATGACGTAGTCAACATCCTTTTCAAAGAGCTTATGGGCGATGACCGCTTCAGTGACATAGTGGATGTACTCGAAGTTACCGTCATCATAGATGCTCGTTGTGTCCTCACCGTTCTCATCCTTACTTGTGATGAGAAGTCCCTGCTGTCTCAGAATCCTTTCAAGGTTCGTAATTCCCTGCTTGGTGAAAGTGATGTTCCTGCTCTTTTCGTCGATGCGGTAATCACCTTTTTCATCAAAGGATGCAACCGCTTCCTTATCCATCATCTCGAACTTTGAAAGCTCATAGTAGTCACCTGTTGCCGGATCCTTCTCGCATTCCTTAAGGAATGGAACTATGCCGTCAGCGGTCCTGACGCTCTTCGAGTCATCCTCCGCCTGACCTGAGATGATGAGGGGGGTTCTTGCCTCATCGATGAGGATCGAGTCGATCTCATCGACGATGCAGAAGTGATGCTTCGGCTGGATCTTGTCTTCAAGACGCCACTTCATGTTGTCGCGGAGGTAATCGAAGCCGAACTCATTGTTCGTACCGTACGTGATGTCGCATGCATAAGCCTGGCGCTTTCTCTCATTGTCCTGGGTTGAGAGGATGACTCCGACGGTAAGACCGAGGTATTCATACACCGGTCCCATCCAGTCGCGGTCACGCTGGGCCAGGTAATCGTTGACCGTGACGATGTGAACGCCTTCTCCTGAAAGAGCGTTGAGATAAGCCGCAGGAACACAGGTAAGGGTCTTTCCTTCACCTGTCTTGAGTTCAAGTATCGACCCCTGATGGAGTACGATCGCACCCATTATCTGGACATCGTAGTGCCTCTCACCCAGAACACGCCATGCCGCTTCCCGGGCAACTGCGAATGCCTTGGGAAGCAGTTCATCAAGAGTTATCTTTTTATTCCTGACATCATTCTTCCACTCTTCGGTAAGGGCCCTCATCTCATCCTGTGAAAGGCCCTTCGCCCAGTCGGAGTTTTTATTGACGCTCTCGACGATGGGTCTGAGGCGCTTCATGTCTTTATCCTGTTTCGTGCCCCCGAAAAGGGCTGCTAAAAATCTGTTTGCCATAAACTTCATAATACAAAAGATTTCTTTATGAGAAAAGATAAGATGGTTAATCTGTGTCAAAAAGAAACAGGTGTTTCTTGTTGACACACAATTGGGACAAGCCTATATTTTGTTCATGAAGATTGCCCTGACAGGGGGCGGGACGCTCGGTCACGTCATCCCGGCCCTTACGGTTATGGAAAAGATAAGAAATATTGATTCAGCCTCTGATTTCCTTTACATCGGAAGTGTTAAGGAAAATGAGCGTGATGCTGTTTCATCCCATGGGGTGAGGTTCTATCCCGTTTCATCGGGAAAACTGAGAAGGTACTTTTCATTTGAAAACTTCAGTGACATTTTCAGGATCATGAAAGGGTTTTTCCAGGCCAGAAAAATACTTAAGAAGGAAAAGCCCGACGTTCTCTTTTCCAAAGGCGGCTTTGTCTCCGTTCCCGTGGTTGCCGCCGCGCATACGCTTAAGATAAGGTGCATCACCCATGAGTCGGACATGACGCTTGGGCTTGCAACCAGAATCAATGAGAAATTCTGTGACAAAGTGTGTCTTGGATTTGACAATGGTGTTTATAAAGACGGTAAGTACGTCTTCACCGGTAATCCGGTGAGAAGGGAACTGTGCGGGATTGAAAGAGTGAAGGGGGAGAGAAAACTCCTTCTGGTGCTTGGCGGCTCTCAGGGGGCAGTGGAGATAAACAGCCTCATATACGAAAACCTTGATGAGATACTGAAGTACTGCGAGGTGTATCATCAGGCTGGAGTGCACGGGGACTTTTCTGTACATAGGGAAGGTTACACTCAGGTTCCCTTCATCGGATCTGAACTTGCTTCCCTTTTTTCAAGGGCCACGCTCTGTGTTTCCCGCGCAGGTGCAGGGGCCGTCTCAGAGCTTGCGGGGGCAGATGTGCCCATGTTTCTGATCCCCCTTGGACGCGGAGCAAGCAGGGGCGACCAGATTGACAACGCGGCATATCTGGAGAGTCTTGGTAAAGCCTGGGTGATGAAGGAGACTCCTTCCTTCATGACTCAGCTTTCTGATATAATGAATGATGATGAACGGCTTGAGGCAATGGAAAAGGCTTTCTGGCCGATGGATGGGGATAAAAGTGCTGAAAAAATCGCACTGATCATTCTTGATAAGGAGAAAAGGTCATGAATACGGTAATACATATAGGACAGCTCACGGTCGGCATCGTCGATCTTGTAATTTTCGCAGTGTGCATGATAAGCGCCGTCGTTAGCTG
>JBJEWN010000066.1:0-4977 GCA_051885075.1 Bullifex sp. | reverse complement strand
CACACATTTACTCCGATACCATGTTTGACTGGCGCATGATAATGCCCATGATGCTTGTCCATAACTGGAATAACAACAGTGAGAATAGTGAGCTTCAGCCCGGAGATGAGATAAACAACATTCTGGGCCTGGAAGCAGAGTGGGTTGTAAACCCGAAGTTAAGGCTTTCCGCTCAGGTCGCAATTGATCAGTTCAGACTTCCTGTAGAAACTGACAGCGTTGTGCCCTCCGCCTTCGGATTCCTGATAAATGCAAAATATCTGACACCTGTCAAAGCAGGTATCTTTGATTCGTGGATTGAATTCGTGTACACCAATCCCTATCTGTACCTTAACTATAAAACATCTGGAGGTGCTCCTGATTACGGCCTTGACCATATTGCAGGTTATTACTGGGCTCAGAGCGGACAGGGCGAACTTAATTACCTTGGACATCCATTCGGCCCTGACACGATTGCACTTTCAATAGGCACAGAGTTCCTATCCTATGATAAATGGGATGCATCTGCTTCGTTGCTTTACAAAATTCATGGAGAAAAGGGCATTGAGAGGTCTTACTGGCCAAAACAGAACCAGTCCAACAAAATTACTGACGGAAAAGAGGTTACAACTCCATCAGGAACTCCTGAGCATACACTGGAAATGGAAGTTTCCGGAAACTATAAACTCAATGACAGACTGTCATTCAATGCCGCACTTTTAAACAGGATGCAGTGGAATTACCATAATGAACAGGGCGTCTCCAAATACAGTATTCAGTCTGCATTCGGAGTCCGGTGGATCATCTTCTGAACTCCTCCTCAACCAGCTTCAGAGCCGCCATTATGGTCTTATCCATGTCAAAGTAACTATAGAGAGCGAGCCTTCCCCCAATGAGGAGTTTCTTATCCTTGTCGGCGAGCTCTCTGTACTTTGAATATAGTTCCATGTTGGCTTTGTCATTGATCGGGTAATACGGTTCTCCTGTCTCTGAATAGTCAACGGGATATTCCCTGCTGATGTATGTGACTGGTGATTTGGATGATTCAAAGTGCTTGTGTTCTATTATGCGTGTATATGGTATCTCACGCTCAGTATAGTTCACAACAGCTACTCCCTGATAGTTCTCCATCTCAAGCCTTTCAGTCTCAAACTTCTCACTTCTGTACTGAAGGTGACCGAGTGAGAAGTCAAAGTAAGCATCGAGTGCTCCTGTGTACAGTACCTTATCCGCAAGGGAAGTCAGTTCTTCCCTGTGCTTGCAGAAGTCAGTGTTACGTCGTACTTCCGTTCCTTCCAGAAGTTTTTCTATTATCTGAGTATAACCGCCTATCGGTATTCCCTGATAGAAGTCATTGAAATAGTTATTGTTGTATGTGTACCTGACGGGAAGCCTCCTGATTATTTCAGGAGGAAGCTCAGTGCACGAGCGTCCCCACTGTTTTTCAGTGTAACCCTTAACCAGCTTCTCATAGATATCCCTGCCGATCAGGCTGATCGCCTGATCTTCCAGGTTGTTTATCTCAGTCACTTCCTTTCGCTGTTCACTGATGATGGCTTCAGCCTGAGCAGGTGTGATGATGCCCCACATCTTTGAGAATGTGTTCATGTTGAAGGGGAGGTTGTAAATCTCACCCTGATAGTTGGCAATAGGGGAGTTCACGAAGTTATTGAAGGATGCAAACTGATTGATGTAGTCCCAGATCTTCTTATCCGAAGTGTGGAAGATATGGGCTCCGTACTTGTGGATGTTTATTCCATCAGCTTCATATGTGTATATGTTACCGCCTATGTGGTCTCTCTTCTCCACCACAAGGCACTTCTTACCTCTGAGTTTTGCTTCATATGCGAAGACTGCACCGAACAGTCCCGAGCCTACGATAAGATAGTCGTACATCATTTCACTCCTGCGAGTTTCACCAGTTTTCCTGCAAGTTTATCCGCACCGTACTCAATAGGAATTGCATCAAAACATGCATCCATGTCACTAAGGATCTGAGGATTTTCCATGCACTTCTTAATCACTTCAAACTGCTTTTCGGGATCAAGATGTGCATTCCATCCGACATTGTATTTCGTGATGTAGTCTGCACTGGCTTTTACCGTGTAGACAAGCTCTGTTATGAGAAACGGCCTCCTTAAGTAAAACGCTTCAAGTATCGTGTTAATTCCGGCTCTTCCCGCAATGATGTCTGATGCCACGTTATAAGCATTGACCTTATCGGTGAAACCGATGATATGGGCATGTACATTGTTAGGAAGTTTATCACAGATTCTCCTAAGGCTGTCCTTTGTCTGGTCTGTCATTCCCCCAAGGATCACAACCTGAATGTCATTAAGAAGATATCCCAGTGATTTCAGCAAATCTTTTGTACCAAGTCCTTCCCCTCCATAGTTCATCTGAAGCGTGAACATGTTTTCGTCCAGACCCAAAGCCCTGCGGGCTTCCTGTTTGGATGCGAGTGTATTCCCCGCACATGATTTCTGAAGAGGGAAAGGTGCAAGTTCAAGTGTTGCAGGATCCTGCCCCAGTCCCTTTACATATTCCAGACCTTCAGCAGTGGAGATGTAGTATTTGGTCAGTCTGTTACTGACAGTGGCAACGGGTGCTGAGAATACATCAGTGGCATAGTAGGTGACGGGAATATCCAGATTAAGCTTTGCAAGCACATCGGAAATGAACCTGCTTGGATACGGATGTGTCGTGAAGATGAGATCAGGATTTTTCTCTGTTATTGTTTTTCTGAAGCTTTTGCTTAAAAAGCGCTGGACCATGCTGCTTGCAAAAGTCATTTCATCCTTATCCTGATCATTGTGCTTTGAAAAATGGTTTTCAACTTTAGGAGATCTGAGCATCAATCTCCAGATCTTTTTATTAATCTTACCGATCCACTTAATGTTGAAAAGTTCAAAGAACTCGATCAATTCAGCTTCATGTCCCATTGAAATGAGCTGTTCCTGAACTGCCTTTGCAGGGATGTAATGGCCTTTACCTCCATCAACATATACGCAGAGAAAACGCATCAAAACTCCTTGAAGGGTTATTGTCTGTTGAATCTGCTCTTCTCGAACTGAGTGGCTTTCTTCTCTCCATCAACAACATAGAACCCGTTGTTCTTTTTATCTATAAGTTCAAGATAAAGTGATTCAAACTGTTTTGCAATCTTTTTACCGTCATATTTGTCTATGCTGGTAAGTGCATGCCTGCTCTTTTCATCACGCTCCTCTTTGTGGGATGCGACATAAAGCAGCTTTTCAGCCAGATCATCGGTATTTCCGCCTTCGAAGTACCATCCTGATTTCTCATCAACAAGGGTTGTCATATTAAAGACATCGGGACAGATCACGGGACAACCTGAACACAATGCTTCAATGACCGTGATGGCCTGATTCTCCGATAATAATGCAGTAACGAATGCAACTGCCTGTTTCAGGATAGCGCTGTCTATGAGTTTGTGGTTATCAACTATGCCTGTGAAAAGGATGTTATCCTTACTGATGCCAAGGTGCTTTACAAGGTCCCTGAGATCATCATCGGCGGGACCGCGTCCAATGATGATGAGTTTTAATTCAGGATCTTTCTGAAGTGCTTTTGCAAAGCCCTTGATCGTAATGTCAATGGCTTTCTCATAACCCAAACGCCCTACATAGATGAATGTCTTATCGGTGACGAAGCCTTCGGGTATTTCCTTAAGGGGCGCACCTGATGGAGTTTTTCTGAATCTTTCAATCTCAATACCGTTCGATACATACCTGACATCTAGGTCAGGGATGTGGGTTCTGATGTTCTGACAAGTTTCCTTGTTTGGAGCCGTTGCCATCCACACAAGACGGAAGAATGGTTCAAATACGATAGGCCATATCGGTTTCTGGGCAATATTGGCAAGCTTTTCACTCTTAAGTGCATACTTGATGTAGATTGGGTTATCAATGAGAGTATGATGAGTTGCCAGTACAGGGATGTGCATTCTCCTGGCACAGTGATTCATTGCCTGACAAATAAGCCATGGAGAAGTGCAGTGGATAACATCGAATTTATACTTGAGGAAATACTTTCGCAGATACCAGCTCTGTACCGGTAATACTTTGATGCCTTTGTAGATAGGAGTTGAGAGTGCTTTTATATGTATGATGTGTATGTTGTTCTCAATCACATCATCTGTGAATTTTTTATCATATGGTACGAAGAAATATACTTCATGACCCATGTCCACAAGATTGTTGGCAAGGTTTATTGTGGTCGTTATCACGCCATTTGTTTCTGGGTAGAAAATGTCAAATCCAAAGGCAATTCTCATCTAACTAATAAACTCTCCACATCCGCTTAGGTGACAATTTTAACATTATCTTAAAAATAAGTGAACATGAAAAACAAAGATTGATGGGGGTTGGGGGTTGCTTTATCTCTCATGCTTTAAGGTAATACCAAGCTGATAAAATACATGATACAATCATGAGTGATGAAAAGAAAGACTGCTCTGTTTATCCTTATTGTATTATGCACCTGCATTGCTGCGGTTTCCGCAGCCTCGCTGGAACTGTTTGAACTCAGCCATCCTGTCTATTACCTGGTTGAGACTCTGTATGTCCTGGAAGGCAAGGCATCCCCGATGGGTGCAAAACCCTGGACGCAGAGTGATGTAAAGAGACTTACAGAAATCATTACTCCATCCAATGAGTATTCATTGGAAATTAAGGAGAAAATAACCAGTTACATAAAAGAAGATGATGGCTTCATATTCAATGCCGTTATCGAACCTAAGCTGATGGTTCATACCAACTCAGAGCTTAAAGGAAGAAATTACATTGTTTCCGCTGATCTTCTGGACAGACAGTTTGCCGTTCTTGGCCTTGGATACAGGTATAGGGACAATATGGCACTATATATGGATCTGGCGCTGAGTGTATCACCGGTGGATGTGCACAATGTCAATCCTGATTTATCCGCAGGAAGTGATCATGGAAAAAGGTTATCATCCACCTGGGGAACAAACATTCC
>JBJEWN010000065.1:0-5004 GCA_051885075.1 Bullifex sp. | reverse complement strand
AAATCACGCTTATGAAGTGTATGCATGGTTGATGTGGAGTTTGTGGTCGTTGCTACCTTATAAGTGTCATATTCCTTCCACCAATAGAGTGGTGCAGTTACATCAGCCTGAACGTGAAGCATCCTCATAAACTTCCTATCGGATGAACCTGCTTTGATAAGATTCTTAGCAAGCTTCATATCTGTTTCACCGATAAAGAAAACAGGTCCTTCATCAGAACATCTAGTACACTTTTTAGATATCTGATATGGACATCGAAAGTCATCGAATTCGCATACTTCCATATCACCATTCAGTCCGTCACACATAACGCTATCACTCTTATCCCATGAGTTCATTGCATTCCTCATGCCCTTGATAGCACCCTTAAAACCCATCACATCAATAGTCTCTATCTTTATCATTCAATTCCTCTTTGTTTGAAATATCGGTAGTATCGATATACAGTTTTCCAGTGAAATTACCCGTACGTCTTAAACACCGAGCAGGATGAAGATTTCCGAATAAATCCCTGACATAAATCTGCTCTTTCTCAAGACCTATGTTTTTGGCATATTCGTATAATCCTTCAATGCTCATCCTGACCTCCTTCCAAGCACAGCATTCTTTGCTTGTTCGGAAACCCATACCAGGCGGCCTTTATCATCTTCAATCAGCATAAGATCATAAGAAAAACTCCGCCTTAACGGGAATCTACCGAAATTCGGATATACCGGAATCTCATTAAGCGCTTTCTTCAGTAAATCCGTCACCTTTTAACTCCTTTATTGTGATATTGCCTGAACCCATTTCCACTCCGTAACCGCAGATGTGAAGCATTTTGATGATGTACTCAAATTCGGCAACGGCTTTTCTTTTCCCTTTTCCTATCAGTTCCACAATGAAAGTGAGATAATCCTCCATATCTGCTTTCATCCTATAGAACGTCAAACGTCCAGCCTTTCAATTCACTGCCGGAATCAATGTAATCACTTATGATTGCAGTACTGACACCAAGCATGTCTCCTGCTTCCTTAAGTGATCTGAATTTTCTTGATTCTTTTCCACTGAAACCGATGATTTTATACGGATTGTATTTTCTGACCCTTGTACCGTCCTTCATCGGTTTATTTTCCCTGACTGCTTTTCTGATGGTGTCAAACGAATATCCTGATTCCCTGTGAAAATCAGAGATACTTTTATACTCTTTCTTTTTTCCGTTAGGCTTTGTTACCATGATTATGCAACTATTCATCCTTTTATCCCTTTTAAGGTCACTCACCATGAAGGGGAGATATTCCTTACTTTGCCAGCCACCAGTCCATGACTTCGTTTTCATCTTTCCACTGTGTTTCAAGTCCGGCCTTACGCCTTTGCTCAATCATCCTGCGGAAAGTCCTGAGATACTGATCACGGTACTTCGGGTAAGCACCAAGAACCTGCGCCCTGTGAGTATCCATTGGACACCCTATGCAACCCAGCCTGTCATATCCCCTGTCGTACAAGTCACAATATGGTAAGTCCTGCTCAGCAATGAACCTCCATACATGCTCATCCGTCCAGTCAACAATAGGATTGCATATATGCTTTCTTTTCGGTATGCAGTGTTCCAGGAGTCTCCTGTCTTCACTGTTATCCGCATTGAGTATCTTTCCGTCACTTTCAAGAACTCCTCTGTTCATGGCCCGTTTTGATGATTCAGCCCACCGTACTCCGGTTAAGCAGAAGCGTCCTTCGCCGCCATGCTCCTTCAGTTCCGCACAGCAGTACCGTGCAAGCCTTGTCGGAGGGATTTTCTTTTGTAGGATAAGGTCCCACATTGAGTGTCGGTAAAGATCTCTATGAACGAAAGGGAAGTGTTCTCTGATGAAGTACACCAGCTCCGGATGGTCAATGCCTGTCACGTTGTAATGAAACTCGCAGCAGTCCAGAAGTTCATCTCCAAACGCAAGTCTGCATACTCCATACAAGGCTACACTGTCCTTTCCGCCCGAAAAGAACACATAAAGCTTTCCAAGTCCAAGTCTCTGTGAAAAACCGTATGCTTCCTTCACTCGCTCCACGGCTTTGTCCGTCACATCTTCCATGCCAAAGAGATAATTATCCCTGGCATACGTTTCCTTTCGGGATGCTGACAATGATCTGTTTCGGCATGTGCCTTACAGATACGGTTTGGCCTCCCAGGCTTGCCTCCTGACCTGCAGTCATTCGGCTCACGCAGCTAAGTAACCGTCTGTATCGGTTGATCACTCTTCGGATACCCTGTCCTTTCAAGGAAGGGCAGGGGCACTGTCTCATCCCATGAAGGAAAGGGGAAGTCTTCGGGTCATACCTCAAACCTCCTTAGATATCCTTTCAAGCTGTCGCCTGATTTTCTTTTTTTTCAGTTCATCAACCTCATCAAAACATTCGAAAAGGTATTTGAGCTGATAGATCATAATCTCGACATCGGCAATCTCTTCGATAAGATTTCTCCTGTCGCCTTTCCTCATAACCTTGGAACAAGCCTGAATGAGTTCAGCGCATTCCTCCATGGTTATTTGAAGCTGACCGCATATACCGTAATGATCGGCAATTTTCTTAATGTCGCTTTCCACCGAGTTCCTCCTCAACACATGTAAACGTATACCCGTTTACCATTTCACCTGTTTCAACCGCACGTCTGATGGTATTCTCATCAATGTGCATCCTTGCCGCAGCAGTCGCATAGGAAGGGTAAGTGAATTCGGAAATCCGCTTTACCCTTATTTCCCTGAACACCTCACATATCCTGTGTCCGCTGACAAAAGTCTTTGTTTCGAGAGCTTCCCTCAGTTCATTTTCGGGAACATCGGGAAACCTTTTCTTTAATGCCGTAAAGGAAGTGAGATATTCCTTATTTCCCTTACGATCTGTAATCTTGATTGTCTTCACGCTTACATATTGTAATCATAATCAGCCTGATGTCAACAAAAATCTATCGATTTCGATACAAAATAATTTCATTTTATAATTGTATAAATTCAGATTTATTATAGAATATAAGTGAAGGTTGTGATTACAATCTGTTTTGTCAGAGAATTTGCCCCCTGTCCCGTGAAAGCGGGACACTTTTTATTATTTCCTCTGTTGCACGGAAATAAGGGCATCTCTTAGGGATACTGCGGATGACTGTACGTATTTCTATTGATCCGTTTCCGAAATCAACCTTACGGCAATAAACCGAATCAGTATTCGGAAAAATGGACTGCATATATTTACACTGTCTGCAGTCGGTTGTCTTTCTCATAGTGCTATATCCTCCAAAGCAATCGTTACATCCCTGACACAAAGCGGCACCTGTCCGTTACCAAGACACTCGATGCGTTTTGTTCTATGTTCATTCTCATCAGTGAGCCTCGGTATACTTTTATCCTCTCCTGGGTCTCTGTCCCACCATGAATGGAAGAGGGTCTGGGATATCCATTCCTTGACAGCTGACGCAGGTATCGGCGCAAGTGATGTCCATCCTATGGGCCAGCCCATAAGCCATTCCACCCAGGAAGGATTGAGCTGGCCTCCGTTGCCTGCCCTGAAGCTCCGTCGTTCCTCTTCCGTAAGGATGCCCTTCTCATATAGCTTGTTTGCCTTCTCACAGTTTCCACTACCGTTGGACATGCCCTTTGAACCGGGAGTGGGGTAGGTGTGTTTTTGTTCGAGAACATACCATACGTAGTTTGGGAGCTGGTCAAGCCTTGTCTTCCCGTCTTTTCTCATCAGCGTTTGCTCCTTCACATATCCTTTCGTGTCGTGTTTGATTGGTGTCGGAATCCTCCCCCCCCCTGTCCGCAATGAGCCAGAAGCGTTTCCGTTTGTGCGGTGCACCGACATCGTCAGCTCCGACAACAACCCATCTGCAGTCATACCCGATTGAGGTAAGGTCTCCAAGGACTCTGTCGAATCCCCGAACAATAAGGGCTGAAGAGTTTTCCACGAAGACGTGTGCTGGTCGTATCTCGCCAATGATCCTGAACATCTCAGACCAAAGGCCGGACCTTTCGCCTTCAATACCCTTTCTTTTTCCTGCAACGGAGATATCCTGGCATGGGAATCCTCCGCAGATGCAGAGTTCATTGCTGATTTCCTTAAGCCATCCGATATATTCTTCCGTTTCTCTGTTATCCACTCTGAAAGTGGTGACGTCGTCCCAGACAGGGAAACGTGGGAGTATACCGTCCGTCTGTCTTGAGAGGAGAATTTCTCTCTGGTACTTTTCGCATTCAACCGCTCCGACAATTTCTCGTCTGAGCAGCATATCTCCAAGTATGCCCCCCCGGCACCTGTGAAGAGGTGGAGTGATTTAAGTCTTTCAGGAAGAACCATGCCATTATCTCTTTCCTCCATGTTTTTCTCCGAAACTTCGTACAAACTTTGTACATTTACTTTGATACACCAATCCGTACCCGATATTCTAAGTATCCATAAAACCTCATCAGATGTACGAGGATTCACGCTGCCGCATTTTCTTTTAAAAGTCGTGTAATTTCTCATCCATTCAAATCAAATGCGTTCTCGTGCGATTTTGCCCACACCTTTCTGAAATCAGGCCAGTTGCCGAGATCCGTGTGAAGGGTGTTTATCACATCACCGGCTTCCGTCGGCGACCTGATGATCCGGTATGGGATGCCACAGAATCCGCAGAGATCCTGAAAGGCTTTCTGATTGTCGCTCTGTTTGCCTTTCGGGGTTTTGACCTCCCAGTATTCGACCCTTACTCCGTCAGGGCAGGGAATCCACACCACAAGGTCTGCAACTCCGCTTCTCAGGCCCATGCCGATCAGCTTCATCTGCCGTACCCTATCACGTCCTGCTCCCTCGTTCGGAACCGAGTGGAAGAACACTCCGGCTTCCTGCAGAACCCGGCATATCTGCTGCTGAATCAGTGCTTCGTTTTCGTTCATTTCCGCCTCCAAAAAATTCAAAACTCAAGGTGCCCAGGGGGAAGGTCCCTCTAAAGAGGGAACCTTACCCTGTATGGTGACACCGTTGAAGAAGTTTCCGGTGTCA
>JBJEWN010000064.1:0-5008 GCA_051885075.1 Bullifex sp. | reverse complement strand
CTCTGCCAGATGTACGGGGCTGCAATGAAGAGTATCGGACACACCCTTTATGAAGGCATGGTCCTTGATAAAAACGGCGTATGTCAGAATGCGAACTTCACCGATTACGGAACCCCGATGATCGGGGAAGCCCCCGATGACTTTAAGGCCGTGCTCATTGATGTCAATGATCAGTACGGTCCCTACGGTGCAAAGAGCATAAGTGAGATCGCGACCAACGGAGCCGCTCCCGCGATCGCAATGGCAATTGCCGATGCAACCGGAGTGTGGGTGCGTACCTGGCCGATCACACCTGAAAAGATCCTGAAAGGGATGGGTAAATTCTGATTCAATACGGGCTGTCTTCGGACAGCCCAATCTGTTTCTTATCCACTTATCATACATTTATAATACGCTTAAACTGTAAATTTATTCAGAACCAGTAGACAAAACGACCAATTATGTATAAATATGCATACAGGAGGTCGTAAGATGATCAAAGCCGGAATTATCGGGGCAACGGGTTACGCAGGAAGCGAACTGGTAAGAATCCTTTCCTCACACCCAGACACAGTCATCACATACCTTGGTTCCCATTCCTATGCAGGAAAAAAGTATTCAGACATATATCCTTTCTTCACCGGAATCTGCGATATGGTCCTTTCGGAAGACAGCGTGGACAAAGCCGCAGAGGAGTGTAACGTATTGTTCCTTGCGCTTCCCCATGGAATTGCATCATCAGTCGTCAATGAAAACATCCTTTCAAAGTGCTTCGTAATCGACCTCGGTGCTGATTACCGCCTTCATGATGCGGATGTATATGAAACATGGTATAAGACAGAGCATAAATCAAAGGAGCTTTTAAAGAGCGCTGTATACGGACTTCCCGAACTTCACAGGGAAGAAATAAAAAATACACGTCTTGTAGCCAATCCCGGATGTTACACCACATGCTCGATCCTGACATTATACCCACTTGTCAGGAAGGGCCTTATAGATATATCTTCCATTGTCATCGATGCAAAGAGCGGTACCAGCGGTGCGGGAAGGGGAGAGAAGACCGCAAACCTTTTCTGTGAGGTTAACGAGAGCATTAAGGCATATTCGGTTGCGGGACACAGACACACACCCGAGATCGAGCAGGAACTCTCACTTGCATCAGGAGATTCCATCATCCTCGATTTCACACCGCACCTTGTTCCTATGCAAAGGGGAATACTGGCCACATGCTATGCAAAGCTTAAGGACGGTGTAAGTGCGGATGATGTCAGCCGTGCATACCATGAAGCATATGACGGTGAATATTTCATAAGACTTGCATCATATCTTCCCGAGACCCGCTTCGTCCGTAACACGAACAGGGTGGACATTGCGTGGAAGATAAACAGCCGTACCGGCAGGATAACGGCTCTCGGTGCGATAGACAATCTGGTTAAGGGTGCTGCCGGACAGGCGGTACAGAACATGAACATTCTCTTCGGCCTTGCCGAGACGGCAGGCCTGGAAGCAGCAGGCGGAGTATGATAGAAGTAAAGAACAGTATGATCCTACCGAAAGGGTTTTCCCTTTCCGGAGTCCATGCGGGAATAAAGAAAGTAAAGCTGGATATGGCAGTCATCAAAAGTGAAGTACCGTGCACATCAGGTTCAGCGTATACGACCAACAGGGTTAAGGCCGCTCCCGTAATATATGACATGTCAGTTAAGAATTCACCGAAGTATGGTGTGGTCATGAACAGCGGTAATGCCAATGCATGTACCGGAGAGCAGGGCTATAAGGATACTGTGGCGATGGCGGAAAAGGCGGCAGAACTTCTAGGCGGAACTGCCGATGATTACTTCATCGCATCCACAGGAGTCATCGGAGTTCCGCTTCCGATGGATAAAATCATGAGTGGAATCGAAAGTGCCGCATGCACACTCGGGCGTGATGAAGAGCACATGAATGCCGCATCAGATGCGGTTCTTACGACCGATACCCACAGAAAGTGCGTATCAGCAGTATTTGACATCGATGGAAAGACAGTTACCGTTACCGGTTTTGCCAAAGGCTCCGGAATGATTCACCCCAACATGGCAACGACCCTTTCCTTCGTGATGACCGATGCCCAGGTTTCAGGTGAAGTTCTTCAGAAGCTGGTCGGTGAAAGCGTCGATGACACATTCAATATGATAAGCGTGGACGGAGACACATCCACAAATGATTCCTGCTTTGTCCTTGCAAACGGATGCTCAGAAGTAAACTGCAATGGAGGGATCGGAAACATTCTTTTCTCATCCGCCCTTAAGGAAGTCCTCAGGGGACTTGCGAAAATGCTTGTGAAGGATGGGGAAGGTGCCGAGAAGTTCATCGAAGTGAAGGTTAACGGAGCAAAGGATGTCAGAAGTGCAAAGGTACTTGCCAGAAGCATCGTATCCTCAAACCTTGTCAAGGCAGCGTTCTTCGGCTCCGATGCCAACTGGGGCAGGATCCTCTGCGCCATGGGATACTCGGGTGCTGAATTCGATCCTTCGAAGGTCGATCTTTACTTTACCTCTGATTCAGGGAAGATCCAGACACTGAAGGCAGGGGAACCGCTTGCCTTCGATGAGGATGAAGCAAAGAAGATCCTCCTTGAAAAGGAAGTCGGAGTCATCGCGGAGCTTGCTGACGGCACTGCTTCAGCTGAAGCATGGGGCTGTGACCTGACTTATGAGTATGTCCGCATCAACGGGGACTACAGGAGCTGATGATGACTGAAAGACAGGAAAACAGCGTAAGGAAAGCGGAAGTCCTCATTGAGGCTATTCCATACATCAGGAAGTTCAGGGGAACCACCGTCGTCATCAAGTACGGCGGATCGGCAATGGTCGATGCATCCCTGAAGAAAGCCGTGATAACCGATATCGCCATGCTAAAGTTCCTTGGCCTAAGGCCCGTTGTGGTCCATGGAGGCGGAAAGGAAATATCCGCACTTCTGAAAAGGATGGGGAAGGAATCGGTATTCATTGACGGTCTCCGGGTCACCGACAGTGAGACTGCCGATGTGGCGGAAATGGTGCTTTCCGGCTCGATCGGAAAGAGTCTTGTAAAGGATCTGGAAGCTGTGGGCATTCATGCATGCTCGATAAACGGCAAGGACGGTAACACATTCACTGCCTCAAAGAAGGTGGATGAAAAGGGACGTGACCTGGGCTTTGTAGGTCAGATCGATAAAATTGACACGACCCTGATGGATACCCTGATGGATGCAGGCTTCGTTCCCGTCATTTCCCCTATCGGAACCGATAAGGAAGGCAATACCTACAACATCAATGCCGACTATGCGGCATCCGCAGTTGCAGGTGCGCTCAATGCACAGAAGCTTGTCTTCATGACTGATGTGGACGGAATCATGCGCGACAAGGATGACCCTGAATCGCTTATCAAGAAACTGTCCCGTGATGAAGCACTCTCGCTTATTGCCGACGGTACGATAAACGGAGGTATGATCCCGAAGACGGAGTGCTGTCTTGACGCCCTGGAAAAGGGTGTGAAAAGCGTGCACGTGCTGGACGGAAGGATTCCCCATTCCATCCTTCTTGAGATATTCACCGAAGATGGTATCGGCACAATGCTTAACTGCTGAGGAGAAAGCAATGGATTACATACAGAGCGGAAAAGATAACTTCATGCACACCTATGCCCAGCTCGATGTCTGCTTCGATCATGGCAAAGGGTGCTGGCTGTATGACACGGAAGGAAAGAAATACCTCGATCTTGTGGGCGGCATTGCGGTAAATGCACTTGGCTATGGCAATGAGAAGCTCATTGCCACGGCAGAAAAGGTCATGAAAGAAGGCATTTTCCATGTGTCCAATCTCTATTACAACAAATATACCGTGATGGCTGCGGAAAGACTTAACAGAGCCGCAGGCTCTGACAGAGTGTTCTTTGCAAACAGCGGTGCGGAGGCAAATGAAGCAGCCCTCAAGCTTGCAAGAAAGTACGGCTATAAAACAGGACGCACGAAGGTTCTGTCCTTTGAACACTCCTTTCATGGAAGGACGTATGGTGCAATAACACTTACGGGACAGGAAAAGTACCATAAGGGTTTTGCCCCCATGGTGCCGGACATTGAATATGCAACCTACAACGACCTTGAAAGCGTTAAGGCAAAACTTAATGACTCCTTCATCGCGATAATAGTGGAACCTGTTCAGGGTGAAGGCGGAATAATCCCTGCAGAAAAAGAATTCCTTGAAGGTCTCAGGAAGATCTGTGACGAAAAGGACATGCTTTTAATCTACGACTGTGTCCAGTGCGGCATGGGAAGAACCGGTAAGCTTTTTGCATGGCAGCACTACGACGTGAAACCAGATCTGATGTCGCTGGCAAAGGCTCTCGGAGGCGGGCTTCCTCTCTCAGCACTATGCGGCTACGGAAAGGCTTCCGATGTCTTCACACCCGGTGACCACGCTTCCACCTTCGGAGGAAACCCTGTTGCATCGGCACTGGCTGTAACAGTGCTTGATGAACTGGAAGGAGGTCTTGTCCGGAGTGTACTTGAAAAAGGTGAATACCTTAAAACAAGACTTGAAGCACTGAAAGTAAAATATCCCGAAGTATGCACCGATGTAAGAGGTCTTGGTCTCATGATGGGCCTTGAAGTAACACTTCCTCCTGCCACTATAATCGGTAAGTGCCGTGAAAAGGGTGTCATCCTATGCAGTGCCGGATATGACGTGGTACGTTTCGTGCCTCCTCTCATCATTACAAAGGAAGAACTCGACATCGCAGTGGATACACTTGATGAAGTAATCTCCATGCTCTGAAACGTCCTGTAGACTCCTTGACAATTGTGGCGCTTTGTTGCATGATACCAAAAGTTGTCCGGGATGTCGCCTAGCGGCTATGGCGTCTGCTTTGGGAGCAGAATATCGATGGTTCGAGTCCATTCATCCCGATCGAAGTCGGAACCTATGATACCTTCAGGGTTCCTTCTTTTATTTCTTTGCAGGTAATGACTTTTTTTCTCCCTGAATGTAACGCTGATGAACGTAAAATACCC
>JBJEWN010000063.1:0-5040 GCA_051885075.1 Bullifex sp. | reverse complement strand
CGCCCTAAGGGACAGAAGAATCCTGATTTCTCAATGGCTCCCATTGCAAAGGAGTTTGAAAAGCTTCTCGGCAGACCCGTCAAGCTTGCACCCGATGTGATCGGACCTGAAGTAGAGGCTGAAGTCAAGGCTCTCAAACCCGGTGAGGTCCTCCTGCTGGAGAATGTCAGATTCTACAAGGAAGAGGAAGCAAATGATGAAGGTTATGCAAAGGCTCTCGCTTCCTATGGCGATATTTACTGCAATGACGCATTCGGTACTGCTCACAGGGCACATGCATCCACTGAAGGTGTTTCACACTTCCTCCCCAGCTATGCCGGTTTCCTGATTGAAAAGGAAGTAAAGTTCATGGCTCCTCTTCTTGAGAATCCCGAGAAGCCCTTTGTCGCTGTAATCGGCGGTTCAAAGGTTTCCTCAAAGATCACGGTTCTCGAGTCTCTCGTTAAAACATGTGATACCATCGTTATCGGCGGCGGTATGGCATATACTTTCCTCAGTGTTCTCGGAAAGAAGATCGGTAAGTCCCTCTATGAGCCTGATTATGTTGAGACAGCCAAGGCATTCCTTGCAAAAGCAGCAGAGAAGGGCGTCAAGGTCATCCTTCCCGTTGATCACGTCTGTGCATCAGAGTTCAGTGAGACAGCTGCTCCGGTGGCAGTTGATGATGTCAACATTCCTGATGATCTCATGGGTATGGATATCGGTCCCAAGACAGTTGCCCTTATCGTTGAGGAAATCAAAAAGGCAAAGAGCGTTGTTTGGAACGGCCCCATGGGCGTATTTGAGTTTGAGGCATTCAGCAAGGGTACAGGTGAAGTTGCAAAGGCTCTCGCAGCAAGTGATGCAACAAGCGTCGTAGGCGGCGGTGACTCCGTTGCTGCAATCAACAAGTTCGGTCTTGCTGACAAGATTTCACATGTATCAACAGGCGGCGGTGCTTCCCTAGAGTTCCTCGAAGGCAAGACTCTTCCCGGAATCAAGGCACTGGAGAAATAAGATGAGAAAACCATATATCGCAGGTAACTGGAAGATGAACATGACACCTACCGCAGGTGCCGCTTTCGCACGAGAGCTCAGAAGTGCTGCTGAGGCTGCCGGAGCAGACGTTAAGATGATGGTTGCTCCACCCTTTGTCACGATTCCCGCTGTTGCGGAAGTCCTTAAGGGCAGCAGTATCATCGTTGCAGCACAGAATATGGCTGACCACACCTCAGGTGCTTACACCGGAGAGGTTGCTCCTGCAATGCTGAAGGATCTAGGTGTAAACACCGTAATCCTCGGTCACAGCGAGAGAAGAAGCTACTATGGTGAGAGTGATGCATACATCAACGGCAAGGTTCGCCTTGCAATTGCAGAAGGAATGGATGTTGTTCTCTGCGTAGGTGAGACACTTGCCGAAAGGGAAGGCGGTAAACTTGAAGATGTTCTTTCCACACAGCTTTCCGGCGGTCTTAAGGATGTCAGTGCCGAAGAGATGAGTCACATTACAATTGCATATGAACCAGTCTGGGCAATCGGAACAGGTAAAACCGCAACACCCGAGGATGCAGACGCAGCACATGCATTCATCAGGGATTTTGTTGGAAAAATGTATGACTCTGCTATTGCAGAAAATCTGATTATACAGTATGGTGGTTCTGTTAATGCTTCAAACGTGAAGGCATTAATGGCTAAGGAAAACATTGACGGTGCACTGGTCGGCGGCGCATCACTCTCCGTTGAGAAGTTCCTTCCGATAATCACATTCAATAAGTAAGTTAGTGGAGTTATAATATGGGTGTTTTCGGCATAATTTTACTGGTGTTGTTCGTACTCGTTGCTATTGCACTTATCTTCCTGGTTGCAATCCAGGATGAATCAAGCGGACTTTCCGGAGTGTTCGGCGGTTCTTCCGATTCAACATTCGGCAGTGGCTCTTCGGAGTTCATCAACAAGGTCACCACGATCCTTGCTGTGGCTTTCATGGTACTGGCACTCTGTGTCGCACTTGTTGCGAAGAGCGGTAAGAGCAGTGATTCCATTCTTGATGCAGCTGCTTCATCCAACAGCACCTGGTATCAGGATGCGGCTACCCAGAACATCGCAAACTGATCATGATCTGACATGATAAAGCCGACCCAAGGCAATTCTTGTGGTCGGTTTTTTCTCATTACGGAGATTAAAACAGGAGGTAATGATGCAGGCATGTATCGTAATCGGGGGAAAAACAAGGGAAGATAAAAGTCTGGATGAAGTTGCTAAGGCACTGGCAAAGGGACTTGAAAGCCAGGGCCACAGTGTTGACATCCTTAATGTCTATACTGACAGCGACAGGAAACTCTCTTTTTATGACTATTGTGTCGTAGGTACCACGGCGCTTACATCTTTCGGAGGTTCCATACCGGAAGCTGTTCCTGCTTTTCTGAAAAGAGCAGGTCAGGTTTCAGGCAAAAGATGTCTTGCGTTCGTCACCAAAGCCGGTTTACGCAGCCAGAAAACATTGTTATCCTTGATGAAGGCAATGGAAAGTGAGGGAATGTACCTCAAATACTCAGAAGTCTTCAGAAAACCGGGTGAAGCTTTGGCTCTCGGTAAAAGACTGAATATTGAAAGGAATTTGTAATGAAAAAGATCACAACAGTACTTCTCTTGATCGTAATGTCACTGTCCGTGTTAAGTGCGGCAGCGATCTCATCGTCTCCGGCCGCAACGGTCAATCTGATCAGGAACACACGCATCACAGTAGATCAGCTGAATGCAAAAATTGCTGAGCTGGGAGCAACCCCGGATCAGGCACTTGATGTGCTGAACATAATGATCAACGATGAAGTATTCCTTCAGGGAGCGGAGCGTGACGGAATTACTGTCAGCGATACTCAGAAGAATGCCCTTTATTCCCAGATGAAAGCCCAGATAGAGCAGGCTAACGGGGTTACTCTTTCACAGGATGAATTCGATCAGCTTGCAATAGAGCAGTATGGCTCCGTTGAAGCTTACAAGGAATATCTGGCACAGAATTACATAGTTCAGGCATATCTGGCTCAGGAGAAAGGAGAGGAGCTCAACAGCAAGAGTTATGCTCCGACAGATACTGAAGTCAATACATACTACAGAAGAAACAGGACAAGTTTCACTCAGGCAGAGAATGTTTATTTTGCACATGTTTACAAAGGTAAAACCGGTGACAGTGCAACAGACAGTGCAAACAGCACTCTTTTACAGAATGTCGCTGCCGATATCAGAAGCGGAAAAACCACATTTGAAGCTGCAGTTGCTTCATATACGGATGATAAGGAAAGCATCGCGACAGGCGGTGTGATGGGTTATCTTTCCAGTGATAACACAACAGTCAGACAGGGCTGGGGTGATGATTTCGTTGATGAGGCTCTCTCTCTCGAAATCGGTGTTCCGACATATCTTGAAAGCAATACAGGTTATCATATCGTGAAGGTAATCAGCCATAACGATGCAAAGATGCTTACACTTGACGACAGGATTGATCCGACTCAGAACTATACTGTAAGGGATTACATCACTGAAGGTCTTGCTTATCAGAACTATCAGACTGCACTTGCTGAAGCCCTTAATGATCTCATCGCAGAGCTCAGGAGCGAAGCATCAATCAGGATTCTTTACAAATAATATATGAGCAGGGAAAATAAGTTTGAAGACAGACACGAGGCCCGGGAGCTTGCTGTAGAGACTCTCTACGCACTCGATTTCAATGATGAGCTTTCTTCCGATTCAGACCTGACACTTCTTCCGGGTAAAAGTGAGGAGGAAATGAAGGCTCTGTCAGAGGAAGTTCTGTTTTATGCACGTTATCTCGTCACGGGTGTGCTTTCACACCTGGATGAGATTGACGGTATCATAAGCAGATATTCAATCAACAGACCACTTGATAAGATTAACTTCGTTGACAGGAATGTTCTCAGGATAGCAGTTTTTTCATTGCTTTATGAAAAGGATCTGCATCCTTCAATAGTAATAAATGAAGCAGTTAAACTGTCTCAGGAAATGAGTACGGACGTAACATACAAGTTCATTAACGGTATGCTCGACAATATCAGCAAGAAGGAGATCTCCAGATGATCCAGCTTAAGAGGGATTATCAGATTGAAGGTATCAGAAAGAGCTGCAAACTGCTTGCTGAATGCCTGCTGAGCCTTGATGAACTTGTGAAACCCGGTATTTCAACCTATGACATTGACAGGTTCTGTTATGACTTCATAAAGAAACACCATGCAGTTCCTTCATGTCTCGGATATGAAGGATATCCTGCTTCGGCATGTGTTTCTCCGAATGAAGTTGTAATTCACGGTATTCCTTCCAAAAAGAAGATATTATGGGAAGGTGATATTGTTTCCGTTGATCTCTGCATCACTCTTGACGGTTATGTCAGTGATTCCACAAGAACTTTTGAAGTAGGGAAAGTATCTCCGGAAAAACATAAACTTAATACAGTAACGAAAGAATGCCTTGACGTGGGAATTGCGGCTGCTTCAAAAAAAGGTGCCAGGATACTTGATGTGGGGGCTGCTGTTTTCAGGAAGGCATTTACTGAAAACGGGTTCGGTGTTGTCCGGGATTTCACGGGACACGGTGTCGGTTTTGATCTTCATGAGGAACCTGAAGTTCCCAATTTCGTGGACCGTGCAATGCCTAATCCAAGGATTAAACCCGGTATGGTATTTGCAATCGAACCCATGATCAACATGGGTTCCTGGCAGGTTGATGTACTTAAGGATGGCTGGACTGTCGTTACCCGTGACGGAAAGCCTGCCTGTCACTGGGAACATACGGTTGCAATGACTGAAAACGGATTGGAAGTACTTACCGTACTTTAAGGGAGGAATATATGGCAAAGGAATTCATCACGTGTGACATGATAAGGGATGCAGCCCTTAAGCTTGTCTGGAAGATGTATAAAGAGGATGGCTTTGTTCCAGATATCATCTACGATTCACTGAGAGGTGGTGCGTATATGGCCAACGTGATGAGCGAGTTCTATAAACTCCTTGCACTTAAGGAAGAGGGAAGTCTCTTTACGGAGGATATATA
>JBJEWN010000062.1:0-5051 GCA_051885075.1 Bullifex sp. | reverse complement strand
ACGATAAAGTCACCCTGCGGCGAAATGGCAAACAGTTTTCCCTTGAGGAGCATATAGAGGGCCTTGTCTGTGCTCAGCTGACGAATCAGACGAAATGGAGCAGGATTGTTCCTCACCTTGATGAGATCAGGAAGCTATTTTTCAATTATGATGCCAAGGAAATCAAAAAGCATCCAGGCTCATGGTTTGCTGATGGGATATGTGCGCTGAAGTGCGGCAATATCAGTATCAGGGCACAGATGGACAGCCTGGGAAGGAATATTGCTCTGATGGAATCCATCGTCTCAGAATATGGGAGCATGGATGCATTTGTCACGTCAGTGCCTCCCGTGAAGCTTGTGAAAATGCTTTCTTCCGGAAAGTCTGAGTACAAGCTTGAAATGCTTGGTGAGGCATTGGCCTGGGAGTATATCCGCAATGTCGGAATAGATGGGTGCAAACCTGATACCCATCTGTGCAGATTCCTGGGTAATGCGCGCATGGGATCATCATCCGGTCCGATTTCAACGGTCAGTGAGACTGTTGAACAGGTTGAGGCTCTTTCTGAGGAAACGGGACTGTCTCTTTCGTCGATCGACAGCATCATCTGGTGTTACTGCGCAGATGGCTTTGGTGAAGTTTGCACTGCATCACCTGACTGCAGTAAGTGTGTCGTCAGGTCCGGATGCAGAAACGGTGAGTGTGTATCTTTCAGTAATGAGGTACTTAGGAAAGTATGCCTGGACTGCGGAATGGATCCTGCCAGTATAGGTCAGTACATTTTGGATAATCTGATGTTTTAAAATGGTTTGATGAATACTGATCCCTGATAAGACTGATTGACCAAATAAAAGGTTGATGCTACAACCAGTTTCATATGAGAGAAATCACCAAGATCGCACGTGAAGCGAACAAACTTGTGCTGAAAACACTTAAGGCGGACGGTATCGGTTCAGGGGAAATGGACATGATTCACCTTGTCAGGCATAATCCCGGCATCACGCAGAAGGATGCGGGAGTGATGCTCAACATGGATAAGGGAGCAGTTGCCAGAAGGGCAAAGAACCTTGAGGATAAGGGGTACCTCATCAGGAAGGCCAATCCTGATGACGGCAGAAGTCAGCTTTTATTTGCAACTGAAGCTGCAGAGGAGCTGAAGCGTACCAAGACCGATATAGAGGAAGCTTTCTATGAGTGGCTCTTTTCGGAGCTGGATCCTGTTGAGAAGGAAGCTTTTTTCACCACGCTTGAAAAACTGTACATCCGTTCAAAAACTGAAAGCAGGAAAGGTTTTCCGTCAATACTATGAAAAACAGTCCTGATACAATCCTTTACTGGTTTAAAAAGGAAGCTCCGATACTTGCCGCAGTAACCGTTACCGGAATCATATACAACATGGGACTTGCCGCAGGTCCCTGGTTTGAAGGAAAGCTTGTTCAGGCTCTTGCCGACCTGAATGCCGGAAGAGCGGGTGGGAAGTACATGCTTATCCTGTGTCTGTGCTATGTCTGCGTGATTGTTTTCGTTCAGGCGATGAGGGCACTTAAAAGACTTACAGTCAGATCATTTGCAAACCGCATCGGACGGGACCTTAAGGTAAAGCTCTACCGCAGTCTCCTTTCGGGAAGGACAGGCGACGGGGCAGGGGAAATGATGACCAAAATCATTTCAGATGCAGAGGACACTGCCGAAGGGATGAGGAAGTTCACGACTGAACTCTTCGATACCGGCATTGCCCTTGTCTCATACCTCATCATGCTTTTCATTTATGACTGGCGCCTTACCCTGCTCACGGCACTGTTCCCTCCTCTCAGCTGCCTGCTTGCAGAGAGGCTGAAGAAGACTGTCACTTCAAATACCTCAGCATGCAGGGAAAGTGCCGCAAGACTCAATGCCATGACACTTGACCGGGTGTCAAATGCACTCACATACCGGATATGCGGTATGGAGAGTGAAAGGGATATGGAATATGAGAAACTCCTATCCGATCATGAGAGGAAAGTGACGCTTGCGAATGTCTGGGAAAGTGCCATGCCTCCTCTGTATCAGGTAATAGCCCTTGCGGGAACAGTATTCATCATCTGCTTCGGAAGCAGGAACGTGCTAGGCACCGGATGGGACATCTGGGACATAGCTGCATTCACCACTTTCTTCTCATGCTATCTCAAACTTGCCGTAAAAGCATCAAAGGCGGCAAAGCTCTTCAACTCGGTACAGAAAGCCAAAGTGTCATGGAAACGGATAAAACCATATCTTAAGGATCCTGAGCGGACGGAAGCTGAAGAGATCTCTGAAAAAGCAGTGCTTCAGGCTGAGGATGTATCTGTTTCCTACACCGGTCATGATTGTATTTTCAGTAATCTTACGTTCACGGCCAGCCCCGGTGAAATCATAGGTGTGACGGGGAAAGTCGCATCGGGAAAATCTGCACTTGGAAAGATGCTTACGGGAGAACTTCCGTTTACAGGAAAGCTGATACTCGGAGATACGGTATACAAAGCCGGTGAGTACAAAAACGGTGTCTCATACATGGGACACTCTCCGGAGCTCATCTCCGGCACTGTCCGTGACAACATCGCAATGGGCCTTGAAGTGGATGTAATGCCTTACCTTAAGGCAGTTTGCATTGAATCGGAAGTTACACCGGATACTTTGATAGGATCAGGAGGAGTAAGACTTTCCGGAGGTCAGGCAGAGCGCATCGCGCTTGCCAGAACCCTCTGTCACAGTGCACCTCTCATCATCCTGGATGATCCCTTTTCGGCAGTTGACAGGACAACTGAGGAAGTGATTTTCCGCAACATCAGAACCATGACGAAGGAGAGTATCATAATTCTTATATCCCACCGTCTGTCCTGTTTTACATGCCTTGACAGGGTGATATTCATCGATGATGGCAAGGCGACGGTTTCCGACCATGAAACACTGATGAGGGACAATGCTGAGTACAGGCTCCTCTATGAAACACAGGAGGCCGGAAGATGAAAGTAGCAGGGATCGTTCTAAGGGAAATCAGGAAACATCTGCTTCTTTCCATAGTGCTTTTAATTACCATAACTGCGGCAGTAATCACTTCACTGCTTCCTCCGCTTGTACTGGAAAGGATAATCGATTCACTATCCGGCGGAACATCACTTTCCTTTGCCTCAGTGTTTTCATACTTTCTCATAACTGCTGCATCCGGTGTGCTTGATGCAGCGAAGGAAGTACTGATAACTGCCTTCGGTCAGAAGATAACGCATGGAATAAGATCTGGGATGATGGAAAAACTGAGAAACCTTCCTGCATCATACTTCACTGACAATGACCCGGGAGTGACCGCATCCCGCATAGTGGGTGATGTCGGCACGGTCGATGCCCTCTTTACGTCAGGCATAATAAGCATGGCTGCTGACCTTTGCAGGCTTGTTTCAATCCTGTTCATCGTGTTCACAAGAAACTCAGGTCTTTTCATACTTCTCGTTTCAGTGCTTCCCTTCATCTTCCTCTTCACCCGAAGGGTGCAGAAGAGGATGCTTTCCGCCCAGCTGGAGAACAGGGCCGCCATCAGTGAAGTAAACCAGCAGATACCTGAAACCATTTCCAATATTAGGACTGTCAGAATCCTTCATGGGGAGGATTTCATGGAAAAACGTTATGACAGGTCAATAGAAAAAAGCTTTATGTCACAGAGGAAGATGAACTTTCATGATGCACTCTATTCTCCCGTCATCGTAAGCATAAGTGCCCTGATAACAGGCATCGTCATGGCATCATCCGCAGTGAATGATTTCTTCGGCATGAGTGCCGGAACCGCTGCCGCCATGATCTCCTACATAAGCAGTTTCTTCTCTCCCATACAGGGTATAGGAATGGAAATCCAGAACGTGCAGGCGGCAGTGGCAGGCGTGAAACGCATCAACTCACTGCTCTCGGAAGCAGAGATGGAAAAACGTGATGATTCACATTATCCCGAAACCGACATGGTAAGACTTTCCGATGTTACCTTCACTTATACCGGTTCCGACCACCCTGTCATGAATAACCTCAGCTTAGCTGTGCATGAAGGGGAGAGGATAACGCTTGCGGGCCGGACCGGTGCCGGGAAGAGCACGATCGTAAAGCTGATCGCAGGACTGTACACGCCTCAGAAGGGAAGTGTAACCGTATTCGGAAAGGATCCATGCACAATAAGCGAAAGTGAGAAAAGACGCATGATCGGTTATGTGGAACAGTCCTTTCACATCATCCCGGGAAGTGTTGCAGACCAGGTGTCACTTCATGACCCGGATGTAAGCCGGGATGAAGTCATCAGTGCACTTACATCCGTCGGTCTTCTTGAAGCGGCAGAAAGCCTCCCGGAGGGACTGGACACTCCCTGCAGGGAAGACCTTTTCTCAATGGGACAGTTCCAGCTTCTTTCAATTGCCAGGGCGATCGTTAAGGAGCCGAGGCTCCTGCTTCTCGATGAGATCACGGCAAACCTGGACTCGGAAACGGAAGCGGAAGTCATCAGTGCCCTTAACAGGGCATCTGCAGACCGTACGGTAATATCGGTGTCTCACAGGCTTACCGATACCAGAACGGTTTATGTGTGACGCAATCATGATTCTTCTGTATATTTAGTAAAGAACGGGAGATTTGTTTATGGTCAGGAAGATAATCAGGATCGATGAGGAAAAGTGTACGGGATGCGGGCTCTGTGCTTCAGCCTGCCATGAAGGTGCGATAGGAATGGTTGACGGAAAAGCGAAGCTGGTACGTGAAAACTACTGTGACGGCTTCGGGGACTGCCTTCCTGCCTGTCCCGCAGGTGCCATTTCCTTCGAGGAAAGGGAAGTTCCTGCATACGATGAGGATGAGGTTCTCAGGACAAAGCCATCGGGAAGCAGGCTTTCCCAGTGGCCCGTCCAGATAAAACTGGTTCCAGTAAATGAACCTTTCCTTGATGGTGCCGATCTTCTCATAGCGGCCACATGCTCCGCATTCGCATACGGCGCATTTCATGATAATTTCATAAGGGGCAGAAAAGTCCTTGTCGGATGTCCGAAACTTGATGGTGTCGATTACGCTGAAAAACTTTCTGCGATCTT
>JBJEWN010000061.1:0-5062 GCA_051885075.1 Bullifex sp. | reverse complement strand
GGAAGCGAGAAGCTTTATCCCCACACAGGTGTCATCGTGGCCATCGGTCAGTCTGCTGAAAGCACCCTTGTAACCACTACGGAAGGAATCGATACAACCAATACCGGACTGCTTACCGTTGACAGTGAGGGTAAGACCACAAGGGCCGGTGTATTCGCAGGCGGTGATGCCGTCAACGGAGCAAGAACCGTTGTCGAAGCGGTTGCAACTGCAAAGAAAGTTGCGGTTGCCATGGATGAATACCTGAAGAGTCTTCCTCCTAAGAATGAAGAAGATCCGTATAAGGACATCCCCGTATATGATGAACCGATTCTCGATGCATTCAGCGAACAGTTCCTCGGAAGTACGGGCGACAGAACAGAGTGACAATTATCCTGGTTTTTGGGATCCGGGATGTATTCAGGCTGCAGGTTTTCTGCAGCCTGTTTGTTTACCATCAACAAATAAAAACAAGATAGCTGTTGTTAATAACCAAACTTATTGTATAATATTCATATTCTTGACAATAAAACCGGATAATACGTTAGTATAAAGAAATACCCAACATTCCCAAAGGGGAGTATTCTCTTGCTGATTTGCTTATAGGACTGTTACCATGGGAGTACATCAACGGATTTTTTGCTAAATACCGCAGCATAAAACATATGGACTTCTTCAGCTATCAAATCTGAAACGCATTATGAAACCTTATATTCTCCCTACCGTACAGCAGGTTTGCGTATGGATCGGTATATAATACTAAGATAGCCCGACTGGATAACATATCACCTTCAGTCGTGGGAATACGTCAATGATTTCAGAACATCCATGGACTGTTCCTTACGCTTATGAACCTTTCCTGATACCCAGCACCAGATACCTGTAGACCGGTATCCTCCTGATAACCTCATAGAGCAGGAATGCTCCTGCAAAGCCGGAAATCAGGGTTATCAGGTAACAGAGCCAGACGTTCATGCCGCTCCTCGTGACAAGCCATGCCGAAGTGATAAGCGGCGGATAGTGAAGTACATAGACTCCGAAAGAGGATGAGGACAGACAGGAAAGAACCGGTGATGTCCTGTCCATGTACTTCCTGTACAGTCCCATCAGTAAAAGCGACATGAAGTATGCGTAGATGTTCGTTATCACGGAGTGGAGACACTGATCCGAAGTAAAGTTCAGCCCTCTGAACTTAAGAATATAAAGAACCGCAGATATAAGTGAGACCGCAAAAGTCAGGGGAAGGAGTTTTTCCACCCTATCCATCATCCTGTCATCAGAGAACACCATATAGCCCGTGAAAAATGCAACTCCGTAGATACCGATTCTGAATACGGTTATCACAGGCATGTTGAGAACCAGGGAGGAAAGGTAGATCAGGATCACGGGAAATAGCACGCTCTTTTTCTCACTCCGACGCACTTTATCGGGAAGACCTGTCTTCCTGAAAAGCAGAAGCAGGACACTGTATAGCCAGAGAAGCTGGGCAAACCAGAGAGGACCTGAACCTGAAAGCGCTGCGATAAGATAGATGATCGGTCCCGGAACTCCGTCAAGAGGAGCAGAACCGGCATGCATATTGACATACCCTGTCCAGAAGTGAAGGACAAACAGTCCTATAGTGGATGGAACAAGCAGTTTGTCCGTCCTGGATTTCAGAAACTCCCCTGCACTTCTTTTCTCCAGGGAATAAGCACTGCTCATTCCTGCGATCATGAACATCAGAACCATGAACCATGGATAAACCAATGCAGCGGCACTGTCGAGGAAAGGTATGTTCTGGGAACCCGGGATACCTCCGGGAATGCCAACACCATTGAATGCATAGCACACATGATAAACCACAACAAGCAGGACAACTGAGGTCCTGAGGTTATCGACCCAGTGACGTCTCATCTGTTTTCCCCCTTCGGAAAAACAAGCTCAGCGATCATGTCAAATGATGATTTCGGAGGTATTGCAAGCCCCCTTTCAGCATCACCGAGCAGGATTAGATTATCACCGGGGTTAATACCGAATACTTCCCTTGCCTGCTTAGGGATCACTATCTGCCCCTTCTCCCCGACAGTTACCGTCCAGGCATATTTTCCTTCGTGACTCATATCATCTCCTGTATAATAAGTATGATTTGTATAACTAATCATACAGCTAAGTCAACAGAATTGGAAGACATTCTGCCAGCTTATTTATTACCTCCTGCCTTATGTTCGACATAAAATATTCCTTCTACATTTATTCGGTGTAAAAAAATGTAATAATACACATTTATTCGGTGTAATTTTTGTTATTCAATAGTGTAATTCCATTAAACAGCAATCATGGAGAGAATAACATGCACAGAACTGCAATAAAGGAACTGCTGACATGGAAAGAAAAAAAAGACAGGAAGCCACTTATCATTCAGGGCGCAAGGCAGGCAGGAAAAACCTGGCTAATGAAAGAATTCGGCAGAATTGCTTATTCTGATACAGTTTATGTTAACTTTGACTCGGATTCACGTCTGACTAACCTATTTTCTTCAGCCTTAAAACCCGAACGGCTGGTTATGGGTCTGGAACTGTATACAGGTCACACAATCAAGGCGGATGATACACTTATAATTTTCGATGAAAAACAGGAAGTTCCAAGAGCCCTGTCTTCGCTGAAGTATTTTCAGGAAGATGCTCCTGAATATCATATTGTCTGTGCGGGATCACTCCTCGGCATTGCAATGCATGAAGGAACATCATTCCCTGTCGGCAAAGTGGATTTCCTGAAGCTCTATCCGCTTTCATTCAGGGAATTCCTGATGGCAGACGGGAAAGAGCGTTTTGCAGAACTTCTTGACAGCCATGATTATCCGATGATAACGGAATTCAGGGAAACATATATCGAAGCGCTGAAACAGTATTACTTTGTAGGAGGCATGCCTGAAGCAGTCAAAGCATTTGCCGATAGCCACGATTTCAATGAAGTACGTTATATACAGAAACGTATTCTGACAGCTTATGAGTATGATTTCTCCAAGCATGCACCGAACGATACGGTTCCAAGAATCAGGATGATATGGAACAGTATTCCTTCGCAGCTTGCAAAGGAAAACCGGAAATTCGTCTATGGGCTGATAAAGGAAGGAGCAAGGGCAAAGGAATATGAGACGGCAATCATGTGGCTCACTGACTGCGGATTGATCCATAAGGTATCCAGAGTCAGTTCCTCAGGGATTCCTCTGAGAGCTTATGAAGATCTTAAGGCATTCAAACTGTTTCCGGCAGACATTGGTCTGCTCTCATGCATGGTCACCCTTGATCAGCGTACGCTGCTTGACGGCAATGATGTTTTCATCGGGTTTAAAAGGTTCCCTGACAGAGCAGTATGTCTGTCAGCAGCTGAAAACACTGGATGATACTGAGATATTCTATTACACAAATGACAGGAACTCCTGTGAAGTTGACTTTGTTATCAGCTCGAAAGGAATGAACATTCCGATTGAAGTGAAGGCGGAGACAAATCTTAAGGCAAAAAGCCTTAAGACATATCACGAAAGGTTTTCTCCGGAGTTATCCGTACGTACCTCGATGGCAGACTACAGGGATGAGGGATGGCTGATTAATCTTCCTCTGTATGCCATTGAGGAGTTTTCAGGCATAGCGGACTCACGCCTTCTGAAAACAGACGGCCCTTTATTCTCTGCTCCGGGTGTTTTCCTTAGGGGCAAGGAGAAAATTAAAGCAGCATCTCAAATAAACTGCCCACAACCTCACCTGAATGCGTCAGATGAGGTTTTATGCGCATGTGACGATATTGGAACATTCCTCTCAGATCAGAGCCATCCGTCATGACTCTGCTTATACACCTTCACTGCTTCGTCGGCATCCCTGATGAGTGCTTCCATCTCATCCCTGGAGTAACATGTGGCACCTGCAGCCTTGTCATGCCCTCCTCCGTGATATGCTTCAGCTACGGTGTTTATCGTCATGAAACGGGATCTTAAGCGGACCCTTATCGTCTTATCAGGATTCTCGATGAAGGCAATCCAGGCAATTGCTCCCTTTATCATGTTCATGAAGGAAATGCTGTCGCTTGCCTCTTCCCTTGAGAGGTTCCACTTCTCCTGCATCTCCTGATCAACAAAGAGATATGCAAGACCGTTTTCCGTCACCTTTATCCTGCCGAACACATCCGCCTGATACTCATAGACCCTGAAGTCCTTGAGATCCAGATGCGCCTGGAGGGTTTCGATGTCCACGCCCTGGTCCAGCATGAGGCCGGCAAGACGCAGTGTCTCACCCGTGGTTGCGGCAAAGCGGAAACGTCCGCTGTCCGTGTTCATGCCCGTATAGATGCATGTGGCGGCATAGGCATCAATCTTAAGTTCGTCCTTAAAGGTATTATAGAAATCCGCAATAAGCTCCGAACATGAGCTTCTCTTATCCTCAACCCATGAGATGTCTCCATATGGACTGTTATCTATGTGATGATCTATCTTAATGATCTTCTTACCAGCCAGCACCCTGGGATCGGAGACACGGTCAGACGTGGCCGTGTCCAGTATGAACACAAGAGCCTTCTTTATGTCCTCATCGGACACTTCCCCATCCTCGGGGCCGAGGAATGCCATGTAATCGGAATAGTCCCGGTTACACAGTCTTATGTCCTTTTCGGGAAAAGAAAGCTTAAGTATTCTCTGAAAGCCCTTCGTTGACCCGATCGCATCACCGTCAGGGCGGAAGTGCCGTGCGATCATGATCGTGTCATTTGCCTTTATTTCATCAAATATGAGTTTTTTTATTTCTTCGTTCATGTTTTCATCTCCCGTGCAAGCGCATCAAGTTCATGAAGCATTTCATATGCTTCCTTTTCCGAGTGAAGGGTGGCTCCGCTTGCCTTCATGTGTCCGCCTCCTCCATGGGTGGCAGCAACAGGATTTATGTTTATCAGATCGGAGCGGAGTTCTGCAAGCACACCCTCATCGCACTCGGTGAAGTTGACCCAGATATGAACACCCTTTATGTTGGCCATGACATTCACCATGGAACGGGAAAGGGCATAAGGCGTCATGCCAAAGCTTTCCGCATCTTTCTTTCTGTTATAAACCCAGGCA
>JBJEWN010000060.1:0-5062 GCA_051885075.1 Bullifex sp. | reverse complement strand
AGCAATACATGCAAAAATCCTGAAGCTGCAATGAGATGGGTTGATTACTTCTACTCTGAAGAAGGATCCCTCTTCCTCAGATACGGTGTTGAAGGAAAGACGTATACAGTCGATGAGAACGGAAACGCAAAAATCATGGATTCCATCCTCAATGATCCCAGAGGCTTCATGACCGCTCTCGGTGAGATCAACTGCGTACCCGGCGGACTTATCCCATCCCAGATCACAAGCGAAACCGAAGGTATCGTTGCTTCCGACCTCACCAAGGAAGTCGCAGCCCTCATGATCGAGTCCCTCGATGAGGCAATTCCCGCTCCTTCCTTCACAAGTGAAGAGACCGATGAACTCCTCGTGATCAAGCAGGATCTCAACAAGTACGTCGATGAGACAGTCTCCAGATTCATCCTGGGTGAGTACGATATCGATCAGATGTGGGACACCTGGTGTAAGACTCTTGATAAGATCGGTCTTGCAAAGATGGAAAGCATCTATCAGGCAGCTTACGACAGGCAGCACTGATATCCGAAAACGATTCTTACCGGCCCTGGATATCCCGGGGCCGTTTTAACTCACATGGAGGCATTATGAAAAAGGACTGGAAGAAAAAATACCGGGGAAAGGGAGGCCTTATGCTGCTTGCCCTTGTTCCGATTCTCTGGTATGTGGTGTTCTGCTATGTCCCGATGTACGGAGTGCAGATAGCATTCAAAAAATACAATCCGTCCCTTGGTATATTGGGCAGTCCCTGGGTAGGACTCAAATACTTCAGGCAGTTTTTTGAGTCATATTATTTTACTGAGATAACCCTTAACACGATCATCCTTTCACTGTATACCCTGCTGATCGGATTTCCGCTGCCGATAATTCTGGCGCTTATAGTGAATGAGATCAGGTCCCCGTTTCTGAAGAAGAGTGTACAGAACATCACATACATACCTCATTTCCTCTCGGTTGTGGTAATAGTCAGCATGCTGAACATCTTCAGTAACCCGACATACGGATTCTTCAATGATATCAGGGAGTTTTTCGGCCTTGCCCCGGTAGACCTCATGGCAAAGCCTGAGTTTTTCAGACCCATGTATGTGTTTTCAAATGTCTGGCAGCATATGGGTTTCAACTCGATAATTTACATTGCCGCTCTTTCCGCAATCGATCCGGCGCTTTATGAAGCCGCAACCATCGATGGAGCCAGCAGGTTCAAAAAAATCATTTACATTTCACTTCCGTCAATCGTTCCGACGATCATGGTTCTCTTCATCATGAGAATAGGCTCGATAATGAATGTCGGGTTTGAAAAGGTACTTCTGATGCAGAATCCGATCAACAAATCAACAAGTGAAATCATTTCGACATTCATATACACGAACGGTATCCAGAAGGGGCAGTTCAGCTATTCAACGGCAGTCGGTCTCTTTAATTCCGTAATCAACTGCACACTGCTGCTGGTGGCAAACAAGGCTTCAAAGAAACTTACGGGGAGCGGCTTATGGTGAGATCTCACATGAAAATGACACTTTCGGACAGGATCTTCGACACTGTCATAAACATTTTCGCCGTAGTTATCATAATCGTGATAATGTATCCGCTGCTGTTCGTGCTTGCGGCATCGTTTTCCGATCCTGACTACGTGCTGAGGGGAGAAGTCACCATTTTCCCCAAGGGTTTCAGCCTTTATCCATATAAACTTGTCTTTCAGAACGGTGATATCTGGAGAGGTTACATGAACTCCATCATCTACACAGTGCTGGGAACCGCGATCAGCATTACGCTCACGATATGCCTGGCATATGCCCTTTCCCGGAAGGACATGCCCCACAGAAGGTTCCTGACGCTTTTCATCCTCTTCACGATGTATTTCAGCGGCGGCATGATCCCTTCATACCTCCTTGTGAAGGATCTTGGTCTGTACAATACCATGTGGGCCGTGATCATACCGGTGGCGATAAATACCTACAACTTCATTGTAGCCAAGACCTTCTTCGAGAACAGCATTCCTAAGGAAATGTATGAGTCAGCGATGATAGACGGAAGCGGGGACATAAGGACGCTGTGGTCAATAGTCCTTCCCCTTTCCACTTCGATCATTTCAGTCCTAATACTCTACTACGCCGTCGATTACTGGAATGCATATTTCAATGCACTGATTTACCTCAATAACGAGAAACTGTATCCGCTTCAGATAATCCTCCGCAACATCCTTCTGGTAGGACAGACCGAACAGATGGGATCAAACAGTGTCGGTATGGGTGAGAAAATCAAGATGGCTGAAGCGATAAAGTACTCCGTCATAGTGGTATCCTCTCTTCCCGTGCTTATAATATACCCCTTCGTGCAGAAACACTTCGTAAAGGGTGTCATGATAGGAGCTGTAAAAGGATGAGCGGAAAAAGTAAACCCAACATCGTGCTGGTCATGGCTGACCAGCTTAGATATGACCTGAGAAAGAGTAAAGGATATCCTCTCGATACCATGCCCTTTCTGGACTCCCTCACGGAAAAGGGACTGGAATTTGACAGGGCATACACCCCGAACCCCACATGCATGCCTGCCCGGGTAAGTCTTTTCACCGGCAGGTACCCTTCGTGCCATAACGTGAGGACGAACCACAATGCGGAAGATGCCGTATATACAAAGGACATGATCGATGTCCTTCATGCAAACGGCTATATGACGGGTCTATGCGGCAAGAACCACAGTCATCTGAGGCGCGAGGACTTCGACTGGTGGGAGACAAACGGTCACCTGGGTGCGGAATCGCAGCAGAATCTCAGTGACGATGAAAAGTCCTTTGATGCATATCTCAAAACATTGCATTTCTGTGACAGCATGGAGCCTTCACCTTTTACGGTTAAGGAACAGCTCCCATACAGGAACGTATCGTCATTTTTCCGCATGGCTGATAAAGCCGGAGAGGAGAATAAACCTTTCTTTGCCTGGATAAGCTTTGCAGAACCGCACAATCCGTATCAGGTTCCGTATCCGTACTATGATATGTTCTCTCCGGATACTCTTCCTGAGATAACAACCGATCTTTCCGGAAGGGAAGAGAAGTACCACTTCATGAACGACATGTGGAATATGGTCTATTCCGATGATAAGAAGGAACGCATCCTCCGTGACCGCTCAAACTACCTCGGTATGCTGCGTCTTATCGATGACCAGCTGAAGAGACTGTATGAGGGGCTGCAGGAAAGAAACCTGCTTGACAATACTCTTGTAATATTCGTCTCCGATCATGGTGAGTTCATCGGCGAGTACGGCCTTATCAGAAAGGGATGCGGAGTGGGGGAAATACTTTCCCACGTTCCCATGGTCATGTACGGACATGGAGTTGAAAGAACCGGTCATGAGAAAAATGCGTTTGTATCCCTCATCGACATCTTCCCGACTGTGTGCCGCCTCATAGGCGCTGAAACTCCCTTCGGAGTACAGGGCCGGAACCTCCTGCCGCTCATGCAGGATAAACCATATCCTGAACGGGATTTTGAAGTGGCTTATTCCGAGACCGGTTTCGGCGGGCTGTACTGGGATGCGGACGATGCGCTGGATCCTGTTACCGAAGGTGCCGCAACCGATGAGTGGAATGCATTTGACTGTCTCAATACCTGGACGCAGGCGGGATGCGAGCGGATGATCAGGAAAGGAAACTATGAGTTTGTCGCGGACATGATGGGCAGCTACCGCCTTTATGATCTCTCATCAGACCCATTTGAAACCAATGACCTTTCAAATGATCCTGATTGCTTCGACGTACTCATGGACATGTCCCTTGAACTCAATGCGGCAATGATGCGTGCATCCGATCCGATTCCGTCATGCAGATGGCGTTACCGGACGAAAACACATCCTGACGGATACTGGTTCGATGAGGAATTCTATATAAAAGAAGACCCGGGTGTCGTATATCATCCGGTACAATGTCCGAAAAGGAGAAAACGGAAATGAACAGAAACGCATACCCAAGGCCTCAGTTTCAGAGAGAGGACTGGATCTGTCTCAACGGAGAGTGGACATATATCCTTTCAAGGAAATCATTCTGCTACAGAAATGAGGATGTAAATCCACGGAGGGTGAATTCCACAGGCTTCGATAAGAAGATAACAGTACCTTTCGCACCTGAAACAAAACTTTCAGGGGCAGAGGAACATGAGCTCATAAACGGTATTTATTACCACAGGAAGGTGACTGTTCCTGAAGCGTGGAAAGGCAGACGGATACTAATTCACTTCGGTGCCGTTTTCTACCATGCGGAAGTATACATTGATGGTAAACAGGCAGGCTTCCATGACGGAGGAAGTTCTTCCTTCTCATTTGACATTTCAGAACTGGTTACGCCGGGACGTGAGTTCAACCTTGTCGTAAAAGCCACATGCGACCTTCAGGACGGAAGCATCCCTTCAGGAAAGCAGTCTTCCTACATATCTTCCTATGAGTGCTTCTATCAGAGGACGACAGGTATCTGGCAGAGTGTCTGGATGGAAGCAGTTAACCCCTATGCGCTGAAGAGAGTGAAAACACTTTGGAACGAGTCAGATTCAGCAATCATCTTCACTCCTGAGTTTTTTGCGCTTAAGCGTGGCCTGAAGCTGAAAGTAAAACTTACGGATAAAACCGGAAGAAGCTGCATTACTGAAACTGCCGCGCTTGAGGGCATACCTTTCACCGTGAAGGTGGATGAACCTTATCTCTGGGAGCCAGGGAAGCCCGACCTCTATTCAATAGAGTACACTCTTTATGACGGAGATGAGGTAATAGACCGCGTGTCCTCCTATGTGGGACTGAGAACGATCATGGTGGAAGGAAACAGGATATTCCTCAACGGAAAGAAGCTGTATCTCAGACTTGTCCTTGACCAGGGTTTCTACCCTGAGGGGAACTGGACAGCTCCTGGGGATGAAGCACTGGAGAATGACATAAGGCTTTCAATGGCAGCGGGCTTCAACGGTGCGCGCCTTCATCAGAAGGTTTTTGAGGAAAGATTCTTCTACCATGCTGACAGGCTTGGATACCTTGTCTGGGCTGAATCCCCTTCATGGGGCCTTGATTACAATGATATGGGGCT